>JAUWEO010000080.1 GCA_030608245.1 Candidatus Latescibacterota bacterium | reverse complement strand
GGGGGCAGCCAGGTCTATTGAAGTCATTGGTCAGTCTGTCTCCCGGACAGTGCCTGTCCCTCTGGTGGGCAAAGTGGCCGCTGGACAGCCTCTTCTGGCCGTGGAGAATATTGAAGGTACTGTCCCCTTGCCCAGGTCTCTGGTCCGAGGAGAAAACACCTTTTTGCTGCGAGTCCAGGGCAATAGTATGATTGAGAGCCACATCCAGGATGGTGATTATGTGCTGGTCAGACCCCAGCCTGTGGTGGAAAACGGAGAAATAGCTGTGGTAGTGATAGAAGATGAAGCCACTGTAAAAAAATTCTACCAGCAGGGAGATTTTATTGAGCTCCATCCAGCAAATCCGAATATGAAGCCGATAAGATTTAAAATGAACCAGGCTGATATTCGGGTGGTGGGCAAAGTGGCGGCTGTTTTTCGTCTCTTGGACCGAGACAGTCTTGTTGTTTCCTAACAGAAGGGGGAAAATGTTTACCAGATTAGAGGAACGAATCAAGGTCTACGCTACATTTGGAGATGGTATGAGGGTCAAGCCCCTGGGCTTTGTCTGGGCTGGGAGAAAGTATCGCATAGAAGAGATCACCTATACCTGGCAAACCAGGAAAGGCAGAGACCTGATCCAGCATTTCACTGTTACTGATGGACCCAATATCTGGGAAATATGCTACAATGCCGGTGATATGACCTGGCAGATTACTGGTGTCGAGACCGAGGGCTAATATGGCAGAAAGAACTATCATGCATGTAGATATGAATGCCTTCTTTGCCAGTGTGGAACAACAGGCTAATCCCTATCTTCAGGGCAAGCCAGTGATGGTCTGCGGTGATCCCACTAAAAGGACAACCGTGGCTGCGGCTTCATACGAGGCCAGGCCGTATGGAGTCAAAGCTGGTATGTCTTTGTATGAAACCCAAAAAAGATGTCCGCAAGGTATCTTTATCCAGGGCAACCCGGATAAATATGTTTACACCTCGATTAAGATCATCTCCATATTGACTCAGTTTAGCCCCTTAATTGAGATTTTCTCTATTGATGAGGCTTTCCTTGATATTACTGGTACTAAACGATTGTTTGGCAGCCCTATTAGAATAGCCCAAATGATAAAACAAAAGATCAGGCAGCGATTCGGCCTTACCTGTTCTATTGGTATTGGCCCTAACAAACTGATTGCCAAACTGGCCAGCGGGATGGAGAAACCTGACGGGCTGGTGGTGATCAAAGAAGAAGAAGTGCCTCAGGTGCTGGATAAGCTTCCTGTGTCTGAACTAAACGGGATCGGGGAAAAGACAGAAGAGACCCTGGGTAAACTGGGAATAAAAACCTGTGGCCAATTGGGTAGGTTCCCGGAAAATATTCTGGTCAGGCTTTTTGGAGTTCTGGGCAGGAATCTGCATTTTATGGGATTAGGAGTTGACAGCACTCCAGTTTTACCTTATTTTTATCAAGAAGAGACAAAATCAATGGGCCATACCCTCACCTTAGACAAGGATACCAAAGATATAGGATTGATTAAAAGACACCTGCTTCAGCTTTCAGAGCAAGTTGGCCGGCGGCTCAGGGCTGAAAAGTATCGGGGAAGAACCGTTGCCCTTACTTTAAGATACTCTGATTTCTATACCTTCACCAAAAGGCGAACAATAGAGAGATATATAGAAGATGGATATGAAATCTACCAGGTAGCTTTGTCCATCTTAGAAACAATCAATCTCTCTGGCTACGCTGTCAGGCTGGTGGGAGTAAGTGTCTTCAATCTGATTAAAAACATAAGACAGCTTTCTCTTTTAGAAAAGGTCCAAAAAAGGGAGAAGCTGCTTGTGGCACTGGACCAGATAAACGACAGATACGGGGAGTTCACAGTTATGAGGGCGACTCTGTTGCAGAGAGCAAGCCAGGCCGGAGTCATCGCACCCAGTTGGCAGCCCAGAGATTCAACTGACCCTTAAGGCGCGAAACAGATAAGGAGGCGAGGGAAAATGATAAAACTTGGAACCAGCGGTTTTTCATTCAAGGACTGGATAGGTCCTGTTTATCCCAGTGGGATAAAACAACCGGAGATGCTCAAATACTACGAGAAAGAACTGGGTTTCGACACCCTGGAGGTGAATTTTACCTATTATGCCCTGCCCTCGGTGCGCAGCTTTGAGGGTATGGCCAGAAAGACGAGCAAGAACTTCGAGTTCGTGGTCAAGGCCAACCGGAATATGACCCACGACATGATCAACAGGGATAACTGGACACTGGAGGATAACTCCGAGATATTTGAAAAGTTCAATTTCTCCCTGACCCCCCTGAAGGAAAGCGGTAAACTCGGTTGTGTTCTGGCACAATTCCCGCCCTTCTTTTATCCAAGAAAAGAAACTGTGGACTATATGCTTACCTTCAAAGAGAGGATGGGGGACGTTCCGGTAGTGGTGGAGTTCAGGAATAAGGCCTGGCTTAAAGAGAATGTTTTCCAGTTTCTAAAGGAAAATGGTCTTGGATACTGCGTGGTAGACGAGCCCCAGTTACCAAGGCTTATGCCCTATGAAGCCAGGGTAACCTCAGACCTAGGCTATTTTCGCTTCCACGGTCGCAACAGGAATTGGTTTAATGTCCCCAGCTCAGAGAGATATAACTACCTGTACACCGAGGACGAGCTGAAGAAATTCGTGCCGGACATAAAGCGGCTAGCAGAAAAGACCTCCAAGGCATACACATTCTTCAACAACTGCCACGCAGGCAAGGCAGCCAAAAATGCGGAGATGATGAAAAGGCTTCTTGGTCTGGTTACCGAATACATTGGCAAACAGGTGGAACTTGGTCTTTAAGTGGCAAAGGAAAGAAATGGTAGGACTTGATGCTATCTCAGAGAAAACAGAAAAATACATTAGAGGAAAGATGGGAGAGACGTTAACCTGCTTTTGCACCCACTTGCCTTGACGGACAAATAACTTCAGCATTCCTAAAGATCTCAACTCTAATGAAAGAGAAAAAGCAGATGCTCTCAGGGAGTCTATAGCATTGTTTCTCTACAAAACAGCTTAAACACAAGGTATATGCATCTGATGACTGAGATCAACCCAAGACACCTCTTAAATATAAGCGCGAACTGGCTGAGTATTTGGAACTTAAGGTCTACACTATAGACAGCTGGGGCTCCCAAAAAAAGATCCCATTTGTCAGGGTTGGCCGATGTGTCCGATTTCGCCCTGAGGCGATTGAATCTTGGCTAAAAGAACGGACGGTTGAACCTGTCCCGTTTTAAGCAAAAAGGTCTTGACAAAATGCCGCAGATACTTTATACTTAGTCAGAAGGCTTGCAAGCCTGAAGAAGGTCAATAGTCTAGGCCGTTTATGGGCATTGGGTTTGGCAAGCCTTAACGTGGGTTCAAAAGACAGCTTTGTTCTGTTGGAAAATTGGCTGAAACCGTCCTATCTAAAAGAAAAGTGGAGATAGCCGAAGGCAAGTCTTTGGATATCTTCAGTCAGCCAGCCCCAGATCAGTGGAAAAAGAGCTTTTATAAGTTATTGATTGTTTTAATTATGGCGCCCTAGCTCAGATGGTAGAGCAACGGACTGAAAATCCGTGTGTGCCCAGTTCAATTCTGGGGGGCGCCACTTTTGTTTGTATATGATTTCCAGAGAGTTGGCGGCTCCTTCTTCATCTCGTCTTTTCGCTCTTTTTCTCTCTGGTGTCCAAATAGTGACTAAAATCTAATTTCTCAACCGCTCCTTTCAGGGAGCTATGCCCCTATCGTGAGCTTCTTGTGTTCAGATAGTCAATAGCTTGAGCTTAGATTGAAAGTACCTCTTTCGCATCAGTTTCTAACGATAGACTTCTCTACGATGTGCTATGGAAACTACCTCCACTTTCTTTTCCGATTCATCGATTGTGTAGAGAATCCGATAGTTGCCCACCCTGATCCTATAACATCCTCGTCCGTGGAGTTTCTTTGCTCTGGCAGGTCGAGGATTGTCCCTAAGAGAGATCAAGCGGCTTACTATTCTGTTGTAACTCTCCGTGGGCAAGCGGTCCAATTCTTTCTCCGCCGACCGCTTTAGATAGACCAAGTAGGACATCAGTTCCCTCTTTTCGCTCGTTCAGCAAGATAGTCTTCTAATGGGCGTGAGGGTTCCTGCTCACGTTGCTCAAGGATAGCCATGTCAACCAAGTCTTCCCTGAATTCTTTGTCTTCCAGCAATCTCTCAACAACAGATTGCCTTTCTTCTCTCTTTAGGTCCTTGAAAGCCGTCCAGAATACCTCTGCTTTTGCTTCCTTCACATTCATATTGTTTCCCCCTTCTCTTCTTTTGAGGTCTCATCTTCGATCTGAGTCTCTTCTTGTTTCGCTTTGCGTTTCGCCGTGCGTGGGATTCGGTGCCGGGCTGGTGGTTAGCCTTTGCCCAGGCTAGACTTGCACTGGCAAGAACTGATAAGCTTTACTCGGCACACCCATGTTTACCCTCCTGTTTTTACTCCATATAAATAATGGAAGACGCATCTATTGATTTTTCTATCCATCCTCTCTTATATAGCTTCTCAACCATCTTTTGTAGTTTGGAGACCGTTAACTTCTTCCCGAAAGTTGGCAGTTTAATTTGTTGAGATTGCGTTTGATCTAGTTTGGTGTATTTGGCGATTATCGTTCTTACCTCGGATTCACGAGCGATAGCATAATCTGTTGCTTTACTAAAAGCTCGTATAAATCTACCTGCTACGGCTTGATTCTTTTGTAACCAACCTTCTGAAACGACATAGGCAGATATCTCTACCTTAGGCTCGAGTGCCACATAATTGTAGTCAAGAACTCTACTCCCCCCATGCAGTGAGGCAAACGTCACATAGGGTTCAATTGAAGCAACCGCATCAACATCGCCGGAAAGCAGTACACTCTCCATATCTGGAAAGGGAATTTCAATGAATTTCACTTTGTCCGAATTCACATTATTCGTCTCCAAATATTCCCTTACGAAGAGTTCGATGATGTTCCTTCGTGTGTTCAAAGCAACGATTCTGCCCTCTAAATCCTTGGCAGACTCAATTGGAGAATCCTTACGAACCAATATGGCACGTTCTTTGTGATGTCCATCTTCAATTGGTCCACCTGTTAGAGCAATAAAATTCAACCCACTTGCTCTTGCTAAAACAAGGGACACAACATTAGAGAATCCGATATCAAGGCTTCTCGCTGCAAGGGCTTCCAAAATCTTAGCCCCCCCTGCCAAACCTAGAAGCTCTATTTCCAATCCCTCTTGTTCAAAGAATCCTTTCTCTATCGCAACATAAAGCTGTGCACAATCGGCTATGGGTATGTAGCCGATTTTGACCTTTTCCGGCTTTCGGGCACAACTTGTTAAAAGCGTTATGCCCAGAATTGCCATCGCCAGTAGAGTAATTAAACGTCTCATCTTTCTTGCCTCCTTTTTTTCAGGGCTTGCACAATCAGTATTGAATATTGATTGGGTACAAAAAATCTTGTGACCAATTTGTGACTATAACAGGTCAAAAATGGGCAAAACACATCACAATTAAAATAGCCAAATATAGCGTATTTGTCAAGCTAAATCTTATGCTTGACCCTGTTTCTTCAGAAGAGTTAAAACGTTAGAAATGACCCCTCTGATTGCACTGAAAATCCGTGTCTGCCCAGTTCAATTCTAGGGGGCGCCACTTTTATTTGCAGGGCATAAGCGGATTTGCAGGGAAATCTGGGTTAGGAGAAATTCTCGAATTTCAACGTATTTCCCTTCTCTTTTCATTATCCTTCAACTCTCTATCCTCCCTTTCAGCCTTTCCGTTGTTCTCAATCCAAATAGGTTTTTTTCTTGCCTTTTTGATATTCAGATAGTATTTTCGATAACATGGGGGATCAGAATTCTCGGGATATACCGGACCGTTGGGGGCACCATCCTTGGAGCTGCAGGGGCTGCGGATGTTTCGGGAGGTATTCTTCTGGCCACAACGGAGCCGCAATTATCGGTATAACCCTGGGAAGCTATAGAAGAGCAGAGAAAGGGTCCTGGCGGTGCCTGTTGGTTGTGGGATTGGTGCCTCTATTAAGCTGCACTATCTCGGACGGCCTACAGCCGATGGCCTTGCTGGGTTGGATACTGTTTATTCTTGCCATAGCCGTTCCAGCAAAAGCAATCTTAGGCAAAAACCCGCCTAAGGAATCTCCATCGTTCCATCTAACACCAATGAATAACGGGAATTGTCGGGCGAAGAGGAGTGAGCATGAATTCGCGCCAGCGAGTATTGAAGGCTGTGAACTTTGAGACTCCGGACCGGGTGCCGATCGACTTAGGAGGCATCCGTGCTTCGGGGATAAATGCGGTCGCCTACGACAAGCTGAAAAAGCGTATGGGCATCGGGAGTCCTACGCGGGTCCACGATACTATGCAGATTCTTGCAGAACTTGAGATGGAGGTCGTAGAGCGCCTCCATGTGGATGTTCTCCCTTTGGAACCGATGACCGCGCAGTGGTCGCAACAGGATGCTTCCGAGGGCGTGCGCAAAACTCTTTTCTGTGGTCTTGACGTCCACTTTCAGCCCGGCACAAAAATCGAGAAGAAGAACGGAAGCTGGATACTGAAGGGCGCCGACGGCAAGGACATCGCACAGATGCCAAGAGACGGATACTACTTTGACTTTATACGTCCAACTATGGCCGGTACGCGGATCGATCCCGATGCGTTTCGCCCCTGCGATACGGTTTCCGACGAAGAACTGCTGATGTTTGCAGAACAGGGTCGGTTCTTATATGAGAATACGGATAAGGCTCTTCTTGGGTGGGGGGCGAGTATTTCATTGATCGGACTCAGCGCACTTCTTTCGGATAACATCACTCAGGGATCGCTGGATGAATGGCTATGCATGTTGATGACGGAAAAAGAAACAGCTCATGAAATGATGGCACGTTACGTGGATGCCACTATCAAGCGTATTCAGCTCTACCATCAGGCAGTCGGCGATTCTTGCTTTGCGTGGGGAGTGGCCTCGGATGACGCAGGCACGCAGAATGGCGAGTTTCTGTCGCCGGATCTTTTCACAGAGATGATCAAGCCCCACTACAAACGGTTGTGCGAATGGGTACACACGCACACGAATTGGAAGACTTACCTGCATTCCTGCGGATCCATCTACCGCTATATTCCCGAGTGGATCGACGCCGGCATTGACATATTGAATCCGGTGCAAATCTCTGCCGCGAACATGGAGCCCGAGCGTCTGATGAAGGAGTTTGAAGGAAAGATCGTCTTTTGGGGGGGAGGGTGTGACACGCAGAAGGTACTGCCGTTGGGCACAACCAAGGAGATCCGAGAGCACGTGAGGGGGAATATCGAGATATTCTCGTCCGGTACGGGGGGATTTGTATTCACCCAAGTGCACAATATCCAGCAGGATGTTCCCGTTGAGAACATTGAGGCCATGTTCGAGGCAGCCTACGAATTTGGGCACCTGGGTTGATGGGCTTCAACAGAACGATCTGCAAGGAGTTCAGCCCAGTCCAATATCATATCACAGATGGATTAGAAAATGAAAACCCCTCAAGTAGCTATATTGGTGCCGGAGCAGTGGGAACGACTTTTGCCGTGGCACTTTATCAGAGAGGCTATCTGATTGTTGGCGTAGCCAGTCGGACACGCCGGTCAGCCGACAGGTGTGGCTCTCTTGTCAGCTGTGCTCTTTGTTCCACAGATCCGGTAGAAGTGGCAAAGGTCGCCAAT
>JAUWEO010000107.1 GCA_030608245.1 Candidatus Latescibacterota bacterium | reverse complement strand
TACCACCTCTGAGGCGGGATAAAGCTGAACCAGCTTCTGAAACTGCTTTTCTGCTTGCTCTGGCTTGTCCAATGCCAGCAGGATTTCCCCTATAAAATACTGACACTGAGCGGCAAGCGGGCTTGGGGGGTATTGTTCTAACAGCCGAAGAAACTGTTGTTGAGCAGTTATGTAGTAACCTTTAGCATACCAGAATTGGGCAACCTGGAACAGGGCGTCGTCTGCCAGCTGGTGGTTAGGAAATCGGTTCAAAAGAGAACGGAAATACTCCTGAGACTTAATCCCGTCGGGCTCTGTTTTTCCCAGATAGAACAGGGCCAGCGGATCGTCAGGATGCTGGGTCAGATGTTGGGCGAACTTCTGTTTTGCCTGTTCGTATTCACCCATTTCAAAGAGGATCTTCCCCTGGGTGAACAAACTGTCAGATTCAGCATCCTCAGCCCACAAGGGGAGAAAAGCAGAAAATAGAAAACAGAAACTGGAAAACAGAAGAATGATGCAAGTACTCTTGAAGCTCATCGATTTTACCTTCTCGTGATGCTCAATCGGAAAGTGGATTCCGGTACCTCTCCACAGAATTTCAGCAGTCACCACCCAATAGTCAACCAGTCACCAATTAACCAATCAACCAGTGCTCTGAGCATCCCAGTCAAGAATTCGTTGGTCCGGAGTCGGAGTCCTCGCCAGCAGGAGAGGCCGAGCCAGAGACCTTCAAAGACGTCAGCTCTTCCTTGAGTTTTTTGTTCTCTTGTTGGTAGGCTCTCATCTGAGAACGATACTGGAGTATGCGAAACACAGAGAAGAGGAACCAGACCGCCAGTCCGGCCACAAAAGAGATTCCGATCACTGCCAGCAGTGAAGATTGGCTCTCCCAGTTTAAGAATCTGATATTCACCATCTCCCCAGCATTCTGGCTGGCAAACATAACCACCACGATTAGAAGCAGTGCAAAAAGAACCCATCGCAGAATCCACATTTGGCGACCTCCTTGTTTAAACTCAGATTAAGGAAACACCGAATGAACACCGAAAACCACGGTGAGTTGAAATGCAACTTGACCTATCTATAGTCAGTGACATTCGGTGTTCTTCAGTGTTCAATTTTTGGATAGCACTTTCCCGATCAAGGTGGCACTGGTTACCCTCACAATCTCTACCTCCACAATATCTCCGAGCGTCGGTGCTGAACCATCCTCCAGAGCAACCGGCCGGTCAGTCCTGGTTTTGCCCAGCAGGTTTCCCCTTCTATTTATCTTCTCTACCAATACCTCCAGACGGGATCCGATTAATTTCCTATGTTTTTTTTCCATTATCTGACGCTGCAGCGAAATCAACATCTCCAGCCGCTGTCGTTTCTCTTCTGGGGACACATCGTCGGGCAGATCGAAAGCCTGGGTTCCTCGGCGGGGAGAATAACGGTAAGTGAAGGCAGAGTCAAACTGGAGCCCTTCCACCAAGCTCAATGTTTTCTGGAAATCTCCTTCCGTCTCTCCGGGAAAACCCACAATGATGTCTGTGCTCAGCGCCAGTCCGTTGATAGTCTTTCTAGCACGGCCCATCAACTCTGAAAACTGTTCTGCGGTGTAGCCTCGTCTCATCCTCTGCAATATCTTGGTTGACCCGGATTGTAGGGGGAGATGGAGGTGTTCGCAGATGCTTTTTCCCTCTGCCATTACAGCTAACACCCTCTCCGACATATCCTTAGGATGAGGACTTAAAAAGCGGAGCCGGGGAATCCCCGTGTTCTGGTCAATGAGCCTGAGAAGTTCAGCAAAATCCACCTGGCCGTCTCGATAGGAGTTCACATTCTGCCCCAGGAGGGTCACCTCCTTGTATCCTTGTTCGGCAAGCCTTAGGATCTCTCTCAGGATGTGAAGGTGGGAGATACTCCTCTCTCTGCCTCGGACATAAGGAACCACACAGTAAGAGCAGAAGTTGTCACATCCGCGCATAATCGGGACCCAGGCTCTTATTCTTTCTTGACGGCAGGGGGGGATGTCTGAATAGGTCTCCTCAGGGGTCAGTTCAGTCTTGACGAACGGGCGGCCATTGCCGGAAGCCTCAATCATCTGGGGAAGCTGCCGGTAGCTGTCTGGGCCAGCGATCAGATTCAAATGGGGATTTTTCTCTACAAGCTTCCGGTCCAGCCTCTGGGCCATACAGCCCACTACTGCCAAAACTAACCCAGGGCTTTTCAACTTAAGCCGGTGTAGCTCACCAATCCTGCCCAGCACCCTCTGTTCCGCATGCTCTCTGACCGCACAGGTATTCAACAAGATGAGATCGGCTTCCTCCATCTGTGCCGGTTGGTACCCTACATCCAGAAGAATTCTGCTGATGACTTCGGAATCGGCCAGATTCATCTGGCAGCCGTAGGTCTCGATGTAAAATCGCTTCGATTTCATCCCAAATGCATTCCCAATATCAAGGAAACACGTAGTAAAGAAAAGCTATCCAGTCAGGGGAGCTGCTTCAACAGTCCCCAAGTGGTTCGATTTTCGCCATCACCTTTTTTCCCTGAACTCTGTCCAGTTTCACCTTCACTATCCGGTTCATAAGCTCATCAGGACCCTCTGCCAGCACTCGGATGTAATTACCGGTGAGTCCGGTCAATAGTCCGCTCTGTTTGTCTCTGCTGGTCTCAAAAAGCACCGGCAGATCTCGCCCCAGAAAGGAACTTATGAACGTTGTTCTTTTTCCCCGGTCAAGTTCCCTTAGCCCCTGACTTCTGAGTTTTTTGGTGTAATCGTTTACCTGATCTTCCATCTGGTAAGCAGCCGTCCCCTTTCGGGGAGAGAATCTGAACACATGAAGATAGCTGAGAGGAAGGTTTTGAATAAGCCTGTAGGTATTCTGGAAATGGTCCTCGGTTTCCCCGGGGAAGCCCACAATAACATCTGCCCCTATTGCCAGATCCGGCATCTGTGTCTTAAGCATCCAGAACAGATCCCGGTACTCTTCCGCCGAATAAGGACGGCTCATTTTCTCCAATATCTCTGTGTCTCCGCTTTGAAGGGGGATGTGCAGATGGCGGCAGAATTTCGGCGAGTTGCTCAACAGGCCCACCAGTTTCTCAGAGATGTAGCTGGGCTCGATAGAGCTTAAACGGTATCTTGCCAGTCCCTTCAGCTCCTCTAATCTCTTCACCAGCTCCCTCAGGTTAACTCTCTGGTCGCCTGAAGAGAGGTCCAGTCCGTAACTGCCCAGACAAACTCCAGTCAGGACGATCTCCTGGTAACCTCGGTCGACCAACTGACTCACCTGCCGGAGGATCTCCTCTAAGGGCCTGCTCCTGCTTGATCCTCTGGCATAAGGGACGATACAATAGGCACAGTGGTTGTCACAACCTTCTTGAACCTTAACAAAGGCCCGAGTGTGGCGGTCAAAACAGACAATATCAAAGCTCTGGAAACCTGAGAATTTTCCCCGGCAAACAAGAGGTTGATCACCCGGGTCTTCCTGCCTTTTTCTCAGAAGTTCAACGAGGTGTTCTCTTCGGCTTGTTCCCACTACCAGGCCAACCCCTGGGATAGAGGCGAGCTGACGAGGAGATATCTGGGCGTAACAACCCACTGCAGCCACAATGGCCCCTGGAGAACTCTTGACCGCTCTCCGCAGGGCTTGTCGAGAGCTACGGTCGCCCTTGGCCGTGACCGTGCAGGTGTTGACCACCACTACATCGGCTTCCTGCCCAAAAGGGATAACCTCGAATCCCTCTGAGCGGAAATGCTCTTTAAGTCCCTCTGTTTCATACTGGTTGAGTTTGCAACCGATGGTAAAAAACGACGCCTTCGGTCTGGTTTCCAAGCTACCCTTCTTTAGTCTCCTTTTTCTTCTGGCTCCGTTTTTTTGCCGGTTTTTCCTGTTCTTTTTCCTTTGAAGACTTTTCCTCTCCCGCTACTTCAGTTTCAGAAGAGGGAGTTTCTTCCTCAAGGGAAGTTTTCGGTTCAGTTTCGTCTTGAGCTGATTCTGTGGTCTCTTCTACTTCAACCAGGGGTTCTTTCTTCTTTCTGCCCCGTTTTTTTACCGGTTCTTTCTGTTCTGCCTTCTCTGACGGTTCCTCGCTTTTCTCTGCTTCAGTTTCAGGAGAAGAAAGTCCTGCCTCGAGGGGAGTTTTCAGCTCGGCCTCAACAGCAGGCGGTTCTGCCAGCTCTTCTGGTTCTGCTGGCGGTTCCGCTTTCTGTTCCTCTGGCGGTTCGATTTCTTCTTCTGGTTTTAATACCTCGGGCTCGCTCACGATATCGCCGATGGTGACAGGCTTCGGGGCATGTTCACGCTTATACTGCTCTATCTCCTCCTTTTCTCTCTCTTTCAGATACTCCTCGACGCTGAGCACAATCTTCTTCTTCTCCTTATCGAACTCAATCACCTTCAGCGGCAATGTGTCTTCGACCTTGAACCCTTCGTTGGGTTTTTTCAATTCTGGCTGTCCCAATTGAGAAGCAGGCACAAAGCCTTCAGTGTCTTCTTCCAGTTCGACAACTACCCCGCTGTCCAAGACCTGGCTGATCTTACCTTCAGTCACCGTGCCGGGAGTGAACTTAAGCGCTAACTCTTCCCACGGATCGGGCTTGAGTTGTTTAAGGCCTAACGATATTCTGCGATTCGCCTTGTCGATGTTCAAAATCACTACTTCGATCTTGCTCCCCTTTTTCACAAGTTCGTTGGGATGGTGTACCCTTTTGGTCCAGGACATATCAGAGATATGAAGTAGCCCATCGATGCCATCTTCGATCTCAATGAAGGCGCCAAAATTCGTGAGGCTTCGCACTTTGCCGGTGACGCTCTCTCCCGCCGGATAACGTTCCTCTATGGAGAGCCACGGATCTGGTTCCACCTGTTTCAGGCTGAGGGATATCTTTTTCTCCTCTTTGTTCATGTTCAACACAATCGCTTCAACAATATCGCCGATAGCGACCACATGGGAAGGATGGCGAATATGTTGAGTCCAGGACATCTCGGAGATGTGAATCAGTCCTTCCACACCCTCTTCCAGCTGGATAAAAGCTCCATAGTTGGTTATACTGACGATCTTGCCCCTCACTTTCTCGCCAACAGGGTATTTCTCCTCTACACTCTCCCAGGGAGGAGGAGTAAGCTGTTTCAGTCCCAAAGAGACTCTCTTTTTCTCCTGGTCATAGTTAAGGATTATAACATTAATCTTATCTCCGATGGCCACCAACTCTGAGGGATGGCTGATTCTTCCCCAGGACATATCGGTGATATGTAGAAGACCGTCCATGCCGCCTAAGTCAATAAATACACCGAAATCGGTGATGTTTTTGACCAAGCCTTCATGAATATCTCCCTCTTTGAGCTGAGCCAGAAGCTCCTCTCTTCTCTTTGTCTGCTCCTCTTCTAACACTGCCCGGCGGGAGACAACAATATTGCGCCTGCTCTTGTTGACTTTGATGACTTTCAGAGGAAATTCTTTTCCTATGAATTGGTCAAAGTTCTTCACCAGTTTTACATCGATCTGGGAACCGGGAAGAAAAGCCTCCACACCAAGCAGGTCAACAATGATCCCACCCTTGACCCGACGCATCAATTCGCCTTCTACCGTTTCATTGGCTTCATAGACAGACTTTATCTGATCCCAGACTTGCATGAAATCTGCTTTTTGCTTGGAGATAACCAGCTGTCCGTCTTGGTCTTCTATGTTTTCCAGAAACACATCGATCTGGTCTCCCACCTTCACTTCAGGTGAATCTCCAAATTCGGAAAGGAGGATCTCTCCCTCTGATTTGAATCCGATGTCAACAATAATGCTGTCCTTACCTATGGAAATTACTTCCCCTTTGACAATCTCTCCTTCTGTGAGTCCTTTGAGGGTTTCGTCATAGAGGCGGAGCATCTCAGCGAATTCCTCATTCGAATACTCCTTTGCTTCTAAGTCAATAGCAGTATCACCCCCTCTCATCTTAGTGTTGGCATCTGATTGTTGCTGTTCAGTCATCAGTTTTTACCTCCTTTTGTGCCGTCAGAGGCGAGTGCATCCGCCTCTGCGGGTTTCAGGTTGTTGGTTGAAAGATCTTTAACTTTCTGATTAACCTGTCGATTACCCAATGGGGAGTAGATGTGCCGGTGGAGACCCCCACCAAAGATTTTCCCCTAAGCCACTCAGGCAAAAGTTCTGCTGCTGTTTCAATATGATGCGTCTCTGTTCCTATCTGTCTGCATAGCTCAGCCAAACGGGAGGTATTGGCACTATTTTTTCCTCCCATGATTAGCATAAGATCTGCTCGCCTTGCCAGATTGGCCGTCTCCTTTTGCCTCTTCTCGGTTGAACTGCAGGTGGTATTGTACACCCTTAGTTCCTTGGTCTTCTCCAACAGCTTCAGAACCACCTGCTGGAACTGAGAAAACGGAGTGGTAGTCTGGGCAATAA
>JAUWEO010000012.1 GCA_030608245.1 Candidatus Latescibacterota bacterium | reverse complement strand
TGTCAAGTAATTTTTTCAATTTCTTGAAAAAATTTTTGGGGTGGGCAGTTCAGAGGGGGATCTCAGCAAATGGTGGGAATGGAGACCTCGGAGACCTCATCAAGAATTTACGGGTGATAGGAATACGGAAAGGAAGTGCGGGGCTTCCTCTCCGCCCACGAAAGGATCCTATAGAGGACAAAGAGAAAGCAGGCGACGACAGCGCTCACCAACAGGAAAAAGACGATGCCGTTCATGCCAAACACAAGTCTCATAGGTGATCACCCCCTTTTGAGTTGAAGGTTGCCGTGTGTTATTCCATCATGGTCTTTCAAGAATAACGTGCCCTCTAAAAGACCACTTAATAAAACGGGAAGCGACATACAGACGCATGGAGGGCGCGTCTTGTGCACATAAAAACGGCCCCAGAGGGGAGATCCTTTTGGGCCGTCACATATCAACACAGGGCAGAAAGGGCTAAAAAAAGCCCGGAGTGAAAAAGAAAAAAGGCGGCCCGAGGGAGCGTGTGCCCATCTCCCTCGGGAGCGACCAGCCTTTTGCGCGCAGGGACACACCTCGCCTTCGCCGGGTCCGGTCGCCTTTGACCGCCAATCATGTCTCGTGCTTGTCGGCATCCTGAGCGTCGAACACCGCACGCATCAGTCCGATCATCGTCGCCCGAACCGAGGGGTCATTCTCGGCCACTAAGGCGCGTGCCACGCAGTCCAACGGCACGTACTTCGGGTAATCGGGGATGTGGCGCAAATATCCCGCGACGTACGAGCGAAGCCGTTTGCAGCGGTCGCGAAGAAGGGGCAGCAGACAAGGAATGAGCTTGCCGCGTCTGTTTTCTTCGTGGTCGATGATGCCCAAGATAGCTCCAACCGCGACCCTCCGGACTTTCTTGTTCGGGTCCGCCAGCGATTTCTTGAGCAGCTCCTCGACGACCTCATCGCTCTGTCCGGAGGCGTTTAGCATGACCGTGGCAAAAGCACGCGTTGGGGAATGAGGCGATTCGAGGGCCTTGATGAATCCCTCAATGCCGTCCGTGCCGATCTCTCGGAGCTTCGCGCGGACCTCCTCCCATTGTGTCCACGGGGCCGGGGGACGGCCATATCGGGAGAGAATCTCGAAGACCTGCTTGCCGAAGTCTTCCTTCGGTGCCCCTGCTTTTAACACCTCTTCGACCACGTCCATCATCTCCTCTTTCAGCTTCTCCCGCGCATCGTGCAGGCGACGCTTTACCGTGCCTATCGGCACTTCCTGGATCCTGGCTATCTCTTCTTGCGAGTAGCCATTAATGTAAAAAAGGGTTGTTGTCTCGCGTTGCGTCTTGCTGAGCCGACCGATAGCGGCCATCACTTGGCCTCGCAATTCCTGTCGTTCCAGCTCAGTATGCGGTGTCGAGGTCCCTCCTACCTGTTCGGCTATTTCCTCCACGTCAATGACCTCACGGCGGCGCCGCAGATGATCAATACAGCGGTGAATCGTTATCGACCTGAGCCAGGCCCCCAGCCTGCACGGATTTTCCAGTCTGCCGAGGTGCTCAAAAGCTTCGATAAACACTTCCTGCGCTATGTCCTCCGCATCGTCGAAATTACGCAGGCGGGCCAAAGCTACTCCAAACACCGCATCCTGATAGCGTGCGATAATCGGGCCAAACGTCTCAGGGCCACCGGCCAGTGCTGTTGCAACCAGCCCCGCGTCGTCTTTCATCTTTTTGATCCTCTTCACCGTCTCTATAGATATGTCGAATTAGCTCCCGAAAAGGTTCGCTGGAATTCTAACATTTTTTGAAAAAGTTTCGCACGCCTCATCAGGCCGAGCTTTGGAAAGCTCGGCTACAGAACTGAATCCCAGCTGTTTTCTCCACTGACGGTGCAAGGCTAAGGGTGAGTAGTTACGTCTCGAAATCGCCTACAGCCTCTTGCCCGCCACCTCAACGGCCACTTTCAGCTCATCCACCGCCGTTCTTTCGAGACTCAGCGCCTCTTTCAAGACGCCCGCCTCGGCATGACGCATCTCCTTTGTCCAGTGCTCGCCTTCCTTCAGCTGCCAGGGCATAGGTGCATACTTCCACCCGTCTTTCAACTTCTCCACAATTTCCTCATAGAGACCGGCCGCCTTTGACAAGTGCGTTGCGCTCTCTCGGTCGAATTTTCCCTTGATTGACTTTAAGTACCTAACTGCGGCCTCTCGTGCATCTACCAAGCTGAGGTAGCACCAGCCGTTAGTGTGGGTCAACCTGTTCAGTTCCTTTTCGTCCAGGTTCTCGAACCTCGACTCATCCAGGAGATTGGCCGCCCACGTTTCATACGCTCCAAAACCGCTGGCGTAGAAGGTTTTCTCGGCATGACCAGGATATCGATCCGTGTTGGCCAGTTCCACGGCGATCTCCAGCGATTTTAGAAAATTTTCCCTCCAGTCAGGGGCCTTCCCTTTCTCCTTAATGACCAACACAACCCAGGGCCATTTCTCGGCCTGGGAATACCCCTCTGTCTTGTCATAGTATGTACGGCACAGAAATACCTTCCCCTCATCCTGGTAGCCCACGATAACTCCATAGTCCGCGGAAGTAATCAGATCTATCGCTACTACCGGGAAGCCCTTGTTAATACTCTGGACGATGGCCTCTCGGGTCTTCTTCACGGCTTTGGGTTTGTCCTTGGGAGTCCAGTGCCCTTCCGCTGTATATCCCAAAGCCTTCATCGCGGGCTCGGAGTGATCGAAACCGCACGTGCCGTCAGGCGAGCTTGGGCACCAGTTCGGTTGATGAAAATGCAGCCTGAATGCAGCTCCGGAGACGCCCATCAGATAGTCGTAGGTCACATCCTCTCCGATGGCATGCATCGCAGCGGTCAATGCTCCGATAAACGTGTTCTCCTGTCCTTTGCCCCACTGGAGCTTCTCAACCCCTTGCAACACCTTGCTGACAAACTCCGCGGGCAATTTCTGCTCGTCGAAGACTTCCTGAACCATTGAACTCACCCCCTCCATAGCATAGGCGCTTAGCGCCGGTCAGAGCTTCTGTCTGGCACGGTAGATCAAGGACTTGGCTGTCCCGATGGGAATATCGAGAAAGTCAGCGACTTTCTGATATGACAAACCATCCAGATGGAACATCGTGAGAGGAATGTGTCCTCTACCTCACGCTATTTCATGATTCTTTTATTAGCCTCATAAGCCTTCGCCCATACTCTACATAGGTTTCGAAGGCTTTTGCCTCTGATTCCGCTTCCTTACCCAAGTGGATAACGGCCGAAAGGTGAGGCTCGATGGACATACCTCCCTGGTAATCTGACCCCAGGAGATCCTGAACGATCTCCCGTACACAGCCGTCTCCCTCGCCGGGGAAGGTGAATACTTCCTTTTCCCCTGGTTTTGGGCGGAGGGCATCTTTAATATGGATGTAGACGATGTGCTCCTTCAGTTTACGGTAGAAATCCCAACTATCCTGGCCCTCAGCGGGTGGATTGCCGGTGTCGAATACCAACTTCAGGGCCGGTGAAGCTACCTTATCTAAAAGCTCTAAGGTGTTCTCCGGGCTCAGTCCGCCCCAGCCAGAACAGTTCTCGTGCACCAGCGTCACTGCGCCGTCTTCGGCCATGCGGGCAAGCTCTCTTATTCGTCGAAACACTTCCTGTTTCCAATCCTTCTCTGCTCTGCCGTCATTGGGATAGGACATCATCCGAATGTAGGGCGTTCCCAGCCGCTTCATTCGGGGGATGGCCCTGTTCAGCTCTGCCACATCAACGGCGAAGTCGGTGTTGATTGGCCTGGCCCAATTGCAGAGCTCAGAGGCAAAACAGGAGACCCTCATTCCGGTCTCGGTGAGCTTCTCCACCACCTGTTCGAACTCCGCATCCGGGACAGTGGTAACATTGGCACTTCCGACCACGCGCAGCTCGACATGATTCCAACCCAGTTCCTTGTGGGCTCGAATCTGCACATCCAACGCCTTTCCTGCCTCATCGGCAATTCCGGTGTAGAACATAGCAATCCTCCTCGTGTTTATGTTTTATTGGCCTTCAAACCGAAGACTTGTCCAGATATTCTTTTATGAACTTTATATTCTCGGGAGGTGTTTCATAGGGAACAGCGCCGGTTCCCAACGACACATTCGGCCGCCGTTCTGCAAATCTCAGTATCCTATCAACTTCAGTCAGTATTTGTTCCCGTGAGCCATAGGCCACAGTGTTGGGATTCAGATTTATTCTAACCGCCACATCAGTGCGATGCCATATCTTTGCCATGAAAGCGCCCTGATCGGTCTCCGCTGGACAGATCACATAGTCTGTGCCTGTCTCTAAGATATCGTCCAGAATGGGTAACGTATCTCCCCCGATTATGCACGGCACCCGATGTCCTGCCGCAGCTGACACCCTGCAGATGGTTTCCTTCAACGCAGGCAGTTCAATTTGGCGAAATTGCTGGGGCGAGAGAAGAGGCGGTGCCGCGGCGGATTCAAAAAAGGCTATATCTAACCCGGCGACTGTGATCGATTTACACATTCTGGTCTGCCCTTCCACCAGATTGATCAGAAATCTCGAAACCTCTTCCGGAAACAAAGCGATTTCCTCCAGAAGGCCGGTGACACCTCTGAGTCCCACAGCAACAGAAAACGGTCCACTTACCGGTACGGCGACTTTTGCTTTTGGGAACCTGAGAGCAAGCCTTCTGGCCGTTTCTATGATCATCGGAATTCTGCCGGCGGTTTGAGGATCAAAGGGATCTAAGTCCCCCACCTCTTCTAAAGAGTCAAAAAGCGGTTTGGTAATCGCCGGAATCCCACTGCCGCTTGGCCGATCCACAACACATCCGTAGGCCTCGGCCTCGAGGTTGTAGATGTCAATTCCGACCACAATCGGCGAATGCCCATACTGAAGGTGAGCAGCACAATGGGCAGAAAACAACAGTTCTGAGTCTCGAGACACCTCCCCCGGACTTCTGCCGATGAGATATGCCGCATGCTCGTATACTGAAGGATAGAAAGGAATCCCCATATACTTCCCATTTTTTAGGGTATTATAGATTAATTTTGACCTCTGCAAGGGCGATATCGCGTTTCTGGCGGAAATAGAGGACCTCTGCCTTTACTGCAGAGAGGTACTCTTCGTGACTCTGCTTTTTGAACTCAGCATGGATGGAAAGAGGGCCATCATATCCGGCCCGGACCAGTTCGGCAAAGACAGAAGACCACGGCACCATGCCCTCTCCAGCCGGTGGAAATATCGGAGAGTAAGCACCTTCCTCTTTTTGTCTCTCGTCCACATAAGCGGAGTCTTTCAGAGCAACGATACTCAAATAGTCTCTTATCATCGCCAAGCCGAGGCCGAATGGCTCTCCATCTATCCACATATGGCCGGGATCAATGTAGGCCCCGATGAAGCGAGGATCAAATCCCCGGATCAGGTGGGCAAGGGCCGCGCAGTTGACTCCCATAGCCAAGCCGGAATGGGTATGATAGCACACCTTGACATTGTAGCGCTCCCCCAGCTTCTGCCAGCCTTCCAGCGACTTACGGATACGATCCACATAAGCCCAGTAGTCGTCTTCGCCGGAAGTAAACTCATAGTAACCCAGCTTAAGTAGCCGCACATCGGCTTGGTCCATTGCTGAAAGAATCAACTCAGCCGTAGGTTGGTCCGGCCAGAGGAGGTCAAAATTTCCGGTCACCAGGGGGACGGCAAGGTCTTCATTCCTCAGTTGTTTGACCACCGAGAGAAGCTTTTCCCTTACATTATCGGGCTGTACCAGGTAGCCGGGGCGCACGCAGAGGTCATACCCGTCAATGCCAAGTTCGTGACCCAATCTGATCAGCCGATCCACACTGTAATCCTTGAGTGACTTGGAGAAAAAGATCAATTGCATGGCCATTCTCCTGTTATTCTTGTGGCTGTTGAGTTTCTTCGACTACGAATTCATCCTGGCTGTCAACCGGAGGTACCCCAACGATCAGGGCTTTGAAATCGCCATAGCCACGATGGGGAGCTCCTCGAGGGATGTAGATCAGACTACCCGTGCGGATGTCAAAGGTCTGATCGCCGAGCACCATCTTCCCTGAACCCTCGACAATGTAGTACACCTCCGCGCTCTCTTTGTGATAATGCAGCTTGGAATCGACGATGTGAGTGAGGTGAACATTTACCTCCAGCCCCTCGGTGCTGGGGATTACTCTGGTACTTGATCCGCACATACAGGGAACTGTTTGCACCTCACTTATGTGCCGGACGAAATATCCTTTTTGCTGGGTCATTGTACTTGTCTCCTTTCTATTTGAATTCTGATCACCTGACCGGTCTGGGCGTTTTCGACGATGGCTTCTTCGATAAAGAGGACAAAGCGCCCCAGCTCTATCGTGATTGGGGGCGAGGAGTTGATAGTTATGCTTCCCAAGAATAGGGTCAACTTAAGCAAAACCTAAAATAATACTTGACTTTTGTCTCATTATGGCTTAATATTTAGCCCCTCAAGCGGAAGATAAGAGTCAATGAATCAGGTTTAGAATGATAATGTGACCGAAATAGTAAGTAGCAAAAGGCGTTGGATTCACTGTTAATAAGCTAGGGAGAACTAATGCCAATCTATGAGTATGAGTGTGAGAAATGTGGACACAGGGTTGAACGATTTCAGAATCTCCAGGATGAAGAGGTAAAGATTTGTGAAAAATGTGGTGGTCCTGTGCGCCGGTTGATATCCCGGACTGCTTTTGTTTTGAAGGGTTCAGGCTGGTACCTCACTGATCACCCTAGCAAATCCCGGAAAGAGGGCATGAAGGCAGAGAAGAAAACGGAGGGAGGAGAGACCAAAGGTGAGAAGGGGAAGAAGGAAAAATCAGAAACAACATAATTTCCTTCAGTTAAGACAGACGAGATTGTTTTGCGGAGATCAGAGAGTCTCGGGCTTTCAGTCTGCCTAAGGTGGTGGTCATTATCTCCCGATGAATTTCCTGGATACCTCTGGAGCCGTTTATGATGCAAAAACGCTGGGGATCCTTACCGGCACTCTCCAAATAACCTTTTCTTACTTTGCGGTGAAAGGTGGAGCCTTCACTCTCTAAGCGGTCTTTGCTCGCTTTTCTCTGTATGCCCACCTGCGGTGGGATGTCGATTAAGAAAGTGAGCTGTGGAGTTAACCCCCCGGTAGCTACTTGGTTAAGCTGATGTATTAGTTTTTGGTTCAATCCTCGACCATAGCCCTGATAGGCCAAGGTAGAATCTGTGTAACGGTCGCAGACCAGGATTTTCCCCTGTTGGATGGCGGGGTGGATCAGCTCTGCGGTGTGCTGGGCCCGACTGGCCAGATAAAGAAAAAGCTCGGTCAGCCAGACCATCTGGCTGTTTTCCCTGTTCAAAAGCAGGTGACGGATCTTCTCCCCGATTTCTGTTCCCCCTGGTTCGTGAGTGAAAATAACCGGGTAGCCTGCCTCTCTTAAGCCCTCAACCAAAAGTCCTGCCTGAGTGGTCTTTCCACAACAATCGATACCTTCAAATGTTATGAACATCTACTTCCCCATCAAAGAATAGGGAAATAGAAAACGGTGCTGCCTCAAGTTATTTCGTCTGCAGGCAAGCTCCTCAGATGGCTCTGAGTAAATTGGCCCAGACTTTAGCACTTGAGGTCGCCTCCGTTCTCTATTTCCCCATTTTTTACTTTTCGTTGCTGGAGAAGTTTTTTCCCTTCTCCCTGAGGCCCAAAACTGATCAGGTCCCTTTTGGCTTTTTCTCTGCGCCCTTTTTCTGGTACTTGGCGATGAATTCTTCTACCCGTTCTCTGGCCTCTGAGTCGCTGTATTGTTTGGGAGGTGACTTCTTGAAGTAGGCCGATGCGGCCTCTAATGCTCCCTTTACTCCGTTATCCAGAGCCAGTTTACAGCACCTTATGGCGTCGATAACTACCCCGGCGGAGTTAGGAGAATCCCAAACCTCTAATTTCAGCTCTAAGTTCAGAGGGACATCCCCGAAGGTCTTTCCCTCCATTCGGAGGTGGCACCATTTTCTGTCTTCCAGCCAGGGGATGTAATCACTGGGGCCGATATGAATATTATCCGCTCCGATGTCGTAATCCAGTTGGGAGGTTACCGCCTGGGTCTTGCTGATCTTCTTAGACTCCAGCCGAGAACGCTCCAGCATATTGAGGAAGTCGGTGTTACCACCCACATTAAGCTGGCTGGTGCGTTCAAGCCGTACCCCTCTTTGTCTGAACAGCCAGGTAAGGACCCGATGCACAATAGTTGCCCCCACCTGAGATTTTATATCATCGCCTATCAGGGGTAGTCCCCGCTCTTCAAAGCGTTTTCGCCAGTAAGCTTGACTGGCTATGAACACGGGGATGCAGTTGATGAAACCACACCCAGCCTCAAGCACCTGTTCGACATACCATTTCGTAGCCTCTTCGCTTCCCACCGGTAGATAGTTGATTACCACATCGGTCTTTGTCTCTTTCAGGATGCCCACTATGTCATCTGTTGACCCGGGGGCCTTCTTAATTATCTCGGAGAGATATTTCCCCAGACCATCATGGGTCATTCCCCGGTGGACTTTCACTCCTAAGTTGGGCACCTCGGCGAATTTGTAAGTGTTATTCGGATAAGTGAATATGGCCTTGCTTAAATCTTTTCCGACCTTGTTCTTGTCGATATCAAAGGCGGCTACAAACTGGATGTCGCGCACATGGTATCCGCCTAAATTGACATGCATCAACCCAGGGACAAAATCAGTCTCTTTGGCGTTTTTGTAGAACTCTACTCCCTGTATCAATGAAGAGGCACAGTTGCCAACGCCAACAATGGCCACATTTATCTTACTCATCAAATCCTCCTTTCTAAGGTTCTTGGTTAACATCGTTGTTTTTCTTTGCCGGGAAGCAGGGGTAGCCACTGAGCAAGGATAGCAGGAGTCATCCGCTACTTGGCGGCATATTCCTATCCCGTGCACTTTCAGAAAGCGTTCCCCACACTCGTTGAGTGTTCTGCTTAAAGGATCTCAGTCGGTCCCCTTACTTCCTTCCGAGCCGCGGGATCCACATTGGTACTTCCCTCATATACTGCTCGTACTCTCCACCGAACCGTGCAAGCAAAAGCCTTTCTTCGTATCGCGAGATGTAGTGCAAGAACCCGATCGCAATAAACCACACGAGAGTGCCTGCCAGCGATATACTCAATATCAAAAAACCAAGGCAAAGCAGGATCTCGCTCAGGTAGATGGGATGGCGAACGACACTGAACACGCTTTTCCTTATCACCGCGGGGTTCTCCCTCACCTCGCCGAACACAATGGACAGGCCGGTTCTTGCAAGGTAGCCCGACAGGACCAACATAACGGCTCCGGGCAGTATTCTGACAACCAACGGCAGGTATCTGTTCAGGAACGTGGTGTATTTGAAAAAAAATGTATCGGCTATCCACACTGCCGCAAACAGACAGGCCAGCACTATCTGTCCGGCATCCCCAAGTTTATGCTCGTCGGCAAGCTTGTCCCTTATCTCTTTCGCCTGCTTTTGCCGTTTACGCACCTTTTGTCTCCTCCCATCCTCTTGTTCCATGCGCGAATACTCGCTGCAGTGTGGCTCTTCGATCCGACCAGGTTGCTAATGTAGAAGCCCACCTGCCGCTATGGAGCGGTAGCGGAATAGAGGTCAGGTGCGTTGACGGGGTAGGCAATTTATCTTTCCTTGTCATAAACATTTCACCTTGACAGTGGCCAAGATTTAATTTTTGTAAGATGTAGGTCTTCTCATTCAGCAAGGCGGAAAGGTGGATAGTCGTCTGTCATCAGAGCGGCATAACCAGTTACTCGCCAGCTCCAGCGGTTCATGCCCATAACAAAATCAAAGATGTCGTTATGATATTTGCCCCTGAAGAGTAGTACTACCCCAGCAAAGATAACGAGGATTGAGATCAAACCTCCATAGTGCGGTCCGGTGCCTCCCTGAAAAAAGCTAACCACTATGTAATGGGGGATGGCCAATAGCCACCACTTGATTAGCACTAACCCGCGGGAGAGTCTCTCTGGGTACGCCACTTCCAGATCGGCAGGATAGTCACCCGCTTGCAGTGTAAAGGGTGGGTATTTGTCAGTCCCCAGGGCCAAATAGCCATAGAATCCAACACGCCATGTCCAACGGAGGACGCCAACATTGAAATCAAAAAGACTGCGGGGATACCTGCCCGTGAATAGGATGGCAAACAAGGCTATAACCCATGCCACAACAAAAGCGAGCCACAGAAATGTCAGGACGACAAGATGCGGAATGAGCAAGAACCACTTGACGAGCCACAACCAGCGCGACAGGGGTTCTGTAAGCTCACCCTTAAGAAAGACAGGATACGGTTGCAAGTCTGCTGCCATAGTTCACCTCCTTCTCCAGTTTGATCATTGTCACTGAGGATAGAGCTCACCTGCCTGGAAGGTGCGCAGCCCTTGCAGGCCAGATGCAGTGAGGGGTTGGGCAACGGCTATTTTCTCCCTTTCCCAACTTGTCCCCGACCGAATTTGGACAAGCCACGTCTGGGCCCAACTCTCCCTATCCTGAAGCTCTGGTGTCTTCCTTATCCAGGTTCAGGGTTTTTGTCTTTGTCCAGACGTGGTATATCCTCTCGACGACCGTATAGTTGGCCAACACAGCCAATATCCAGATTGCCACTGTCAGGCCGATTCTTCCGAAAAGGGCTCCTAAGGCCATTGCCAAGGTGCGTTGGGTTCTTTGCATCAGACCGCCCTGGCACTCAATTCCCAGGCCTTCGGCCCGGGCGCGCACATAACTCACTAATAGAGAACCTGCCAGAGCAAACAACAGGGCCATTTTGGTCAATATCCCACCCGTGCGTACCAGATAGAAGGCGATGCCGAAGAAGATAAACGCCTCGGAGTAACGGTCTAAAGTTGAATCCAACAGGGCGCCGAACTGTGTTTTTCTGTTAGCTGCCCTGGCAACTTGCCCGTCGAGGACATCGCAAAGCCCTGCCAGCAGGACAAGGATACCAGCCCAGGGAAACCACCCTACGGCAAAGGCTGAAGCGGCCCCGATGCTTAATAATACCCCTAAGCCAGTGAAGAGATCGGGCCGCAGCCCGAGGTTGGCGAATAGTTCCACCAGAGGTCTCACGAAGCGGGCAAAACCCTCTTTCAGGTTGCCGTTGAACATCATTTCCCGGCTGAATAACCTGGAGAAGAACATCCCTAATCTCACAAGAACAAATACCTCCTTAGTCTATAGGATCCGTCCGATCGATTTTCTCCACTCCTCTGATAACCAGGACAAACTCTCCCCGAGGTCTCTTATCTTCAAAGTGCTCGATAATCTGGCTCAATCTACCTCTGAGGGTTTCTTCGAACCTTTTAGTCAACTCTCTGCAGAGACAGACCTCTCTGTCTCCCAGAATCTGGTAGGCATCGATCAGCAACTGCGAAATTCGGTGGGGCGATTCGAAAAGCAGGACAGTTCTGCTTTCTTGGTTCAGTTCCTGCAGCCGCTTTCTCCTTCGGGATTTTCTGGCAGGCAGAAATCCTTCAAACACAAACCGATCGGTGGGCAGACCGGAGACCACCAAGGCAGCCATTGGCGCCGAAACTCCCGGGATGGGGATCGCTGGGATCTGATTCTCCAAGATATGTTTCACCAAGAAATAAGCAGGGTCGGAAATCCCTGGAGTCCCAGCATCAGAGACTACAGCAACCGATTGCCCAGAAAGCATTTGGCGAATTAGAAGGGGAGTCTTCCTCTCCTTATTGTGATCGTGGTAGCTGGTGACACGGGGGCCTTTGATCTGGTAATGAGCCAGCAATTGTCTGGTGCGACGAGTGTCCTCGGCAGCGATGATATCCACCTCTTTAAGCACCCTCAGGGCACGAAGTGTTATGTCCTCTAAGTTGCCAATGGGAGTGCTTACAATATAGAACTGCCCGCTTTTCTGCCCCACGCTCCTTCCCTCTCTGCTTTCGGGGTTTAAATCTTCAAAGGCAAATATAACACAGAATCTTCCCCTTAGCAAGAGAAAAATTCCTCCAGGATAACGAAGGAGTTGTCAACACGAATTAACAGGAAGACAGTAAAGAGAAATACTCGATTTAAATCTGACAACAACTAAAGCCACCCTTTTCTCCAAAGAGGAAAAATGTGAATAACCTCTTTAAAATGTGGATAACTTTCGCGGCCATACAAGATAACCACCTGTTATTTCCGTTAATAGAAACCACAACGACCAGAGCCTTTTTTTGTGGAAAACCTACTCAAATGAAGCTTCTTTAGGAAGATGTCTCCTCAGGTTCCAGAATCCGAGACCCACTGGAATCTGTGTTATTTCCAAGATTCTTGGGTGTCATTATGACCATGAAAAAAACGGCTTGATATTTCATCCCTTTTGTCCTATATTTACAAAAAGCAGAGAAGAAAACTATGGCTCACTGCCTCCGACGGTTGCCAGCTGGGAGTATTCTTTAACCGGCACTGCTGGACAGCTCTGTTGACAGTGGGTAGTAAATTAAGAAGGGATGTAATGTGAGTGATGTTTCTGTGATTGTGGCTTTGGGAGCAGGGTTTCTCTCTTTTCTCTCCCCCTGTGTTCTCCCTTTGGTCCCGGCCTATCTCTGTTTTATCTCCGGTCTCTCTTTGGGTCAGATGAGAACCAGTTCGACGGACGCCCGGATGCTCCTTAAGGTGGGGAGCAACTCGCTGATGTTTGTCCTGGGGTTCTCTACTGTCTTTGTCGCTTTGGGGGCGACAGCTACAGTGGTGGGACAGTTTCTGCTTTCTCATCTGGTCTTGCTCAGCAAGATAGGAGGTCTTATCATAGTGATTTTGGGACTCCACATGGCCGGGTGGCTGCGGATAGGATTTCTGAATTACCAGAAGAGATTTCAGACTAAGAATGCGCCGGTCAGTAGCATACGTGCCTTTGTTGTGGGCCTGGCCTTTGCTTTCGGATGGACACCCTGTGTAGGACCGATTCTGGCAACGATATTAGTCTACGCTGGGACACAACAGACAGTGGGTAAGGGGGTCTTACTACTGGCCTTTTACTCCTTAGGTCTGGGCATTCCCTTTGTCGCGGCGGGATTGGGGATAAATGCCTTCCTGAACCTCTTCAGCCGGGTGAAGGTTCACCTTCGCTTAGTGGAGACTATCTCCGGATTGGTGTTGGTAGTCGTTGGCCTGCTGATGTTTTTGGGGTTTCTCCCCTCTGTTGCAGGTATCTTAAAGTAGCGCGTGCCTTTCGGAGTGGCTGAAAAATCGGGCAACTGTTGACAACCACGATTTTCGATAGAATCAGATAAATCGTTGCTGAACAAAGACACGGAGAGCAAAACAGCGCAACAGGATAAAGAGAATGTTGAAATACAAGGCACTGCGTGGAACTCAGGACATCCTCCCCGAGGAGATGCCCCTCCGGCGTCAGCTTGAGGAGACGGTGGGGAGGAAGATGAAGTTCTACAACTACCTGGAGATAGCCACGCCGACTTTTGAACACACCGGACTCTTCGTTCATTCCACCGGGGCGGACACCGAAATAGTGGAAAAGCAGATGTACACCTTCTTGGATAAGGGCGGACGCAGTCTGACCCTCAGGCCAGAGGGCACGCCACCGGTGGTACGCACCTATATTGAGCACAGCCTGGGAATGAAAAAACCGCTCCAAAAACTCTTCTACAGCGGCGCAATGTATAGACAAGAGAATCCCCAGGCGGGCAGGCTGAGGCAATTTCATCAATTCGGGGCCGAGGCTATCGGATCCATTGCTCCGGCCTTGGATGCCGAAGTCATAGCCCTTTTCCTGGATATATGCGAAGATCTGGGACTGAAAGAACTCTCCCTTCAGTTGGGTAGCATTGGCTGCCCTGGGTGTCGTCCTCCTTATCGGGAGAAGTTACTGGGATTTTTTGCTGATAAATATGATCTTCTCTGCGCTAACTGTAGAGAGCGTCACCAGAGGAATCCCCTCAGGATCCTTGACTGCAAGAACCCCTCCTGTCGCCGAATGACCGAGGATGCGCCTTCTATGCTGGACTACCTGTGTGATGACTGTGCCCGGCATTTCCAGGAACTCAAAGCACATTTGAATACTCTGGATATCGAGTATCGGATTAACCGACGGTTGGTGAGAGGTCTTGACTACTACACCAAGACGGTCTTCGAGGTGGTGAGCCCTCAATTGGGAGCCCAGGATGCCTTGGGAGGAGGAGGGCGTTACGATGGGTTGATTGAGGAGCTGGGGGCAAAGCCGACTCCTGCGGTGGGATTTGCCGCCGGTATAGAGCGAATTCTTCTGGCGATGGAGAAAGAAGACTGCCCGTCTCCTGAGCTTTGCCATCCTAAAGTTTATGTTGCCTCTATGGAAGAGGAGGCCAAGCGACTGGCGGTGCGTCTGTTGCAGAAACTGCGAACCAAAATGATAAGCGCCGACACAGATTATCTGGACAGAAGTCTGAAATCTCAGATGCGAGCTGCGAATAATCTTAAAGTTGTCTACACCGTGATTATCGGCCAGGAGGAGTTGAACAAGGGGAAGGCCTTGGTGCGCAATATGGAAAGCTCGCAGCAGGAAGAGGTGGAGATCGAAAATCTGTGCGACTATTTAGTACAGGTCTTAAACCAGAACCAGTGAAGGGATTCTACTTTTCCAAGTAAGAGGTGATTGCTCAATTGGATGAGAAGTTCAATATTCTGCTGGTGAGTCTGGATGAAAAAGGCCGAGAGGCAGCCCTTGCTGTTTTGGAGGGTGAGCGTTGGAAGTGGACGGCAGTGGAGAATGGGAGGGCAGCAGTCGATTTGCTCCGACATAGCCCCGCGGATCTTGTAGTGGCCGACGCCTCGATTCCGGAGGCAGAGCTGGTGCAGATTTCAGAGAAACTTAAGGATGGCCGTTACTGGGGGACTCTGGTGCTGCTGTGCCCTGAAGGGGAAGTCCCTGTCGTTCAAATGGAGGTCGATGCGATCTTAGAGAAACCCATTGATCGCCACGAGCTGGCAGAGGTTATTGACAGAGCCCAGGTGCGAAAGAGGATCTCGCTGGAGTCCGGACTGGTGGGCAAGTCCGAGCAGATTAGGCGGGTTCTGGAGGCCATTATCCAGATTGCTCCCACCGAGATAACCGTTCTTATCACCGGAGAAACAGGCACTGGCAAAGAGCTGATAGCGAAGGCAATCCACAACCACAGCAGGCATAAGACGGGGCCTTTTCTGGCTGTTGACTGCGGGGCACTGGCAGAGGGTGTTCTGGAGAGTGAGCTCTTCGGACACGAGAGGGGTGCTTTCACCGGCGCGGTTGCTCGGCGTAAAGGTGTTTTCGAGGCCGCTGAGGGTGGAACCATATTCTTAGATGAAATCGGGGAGATGATGCCAGCCACACAAGTCAGATTTTTGCGGGTGTTAGAAGAAAGGGAACTGCGCCGCGTGGGAGGTACCGAGACCATAAAGGTAGATGTTAGAGTAATCGCCGCCACCAACCGTGACTTAGCCGCTTCGCTCAGGGAGGGTAATTTCCGTCAGGATCTCTACTACCGCCTGAAAGTCTTTGAGATATATATGCCCCCTCTGCGAGAGAGAAAAGATGACATCCCCCTGTTAATAGATGCCTTTACGCGCAGCTACTGCCAAGAGCATAAGGTTAGTTTCCCTGGGATCTCCGAAGACGCCATACAATCGCTTATGCGCTACTCCTGGCCTGGGAATATAAGGGAGCTTAAAAACCTGGTGGAGAGTATGATAGCTCTATCACCCAAGCGGAAGATAACCGCCGATGATATCCCCGGATATTTCAAGGATTATCCTAAGCAAGGACCGTCTTTCAGTCATCTTCTGCCTGTAAGGGTGAAAAAAACCCCTGATCAATCGGAACGGGAGCTGATCTATCGCAGCTTGCTATCCCTGAGAGAGGATGTCTCGGAGATTAAGAAATTCCTTCTGGAAGGGGAACGGGTTGCCAAACCTATTCCCATAAATCCCTATGAGATGCCTTACGTCGCCGAAGTTGGAGAGGTCAAGGAAAAAGAGATTAAAGAGACAGATCAGGCCGATACTGGGGAGCTAAAATCGATTGCTCAGATGGAGAAAGAGATGGTCCTAAAGGCACTGAGGCAAACTGAGGGGAATAAGAAAAGGGCGGCTAAGATATTGGGGATGGGGGAGCGGACTCTTTATCGCAAGATTAGAGAATATGGACTGCAGTGAAAAACACAGGG
>JAUWEO010000149.1 GCA_030608245.1 Candidatus Latescibacterota bacterium | reverse complement strand
GGGCCACCTTGGCTCCATCATAACCCAAAACATCGACGGGCTCCATCAGCAGGCAGGGAATACAGATGTGATAGAGTTTCACGGCAACGCTCGACGGCTGTCCTGCACCAAATGCGGCAGGCAGTTCAAGGCCGAAGATCTTCAGTTGGAGAGCTTACCCCCTAAGTGCCAGTGCGGCGGTATCCTTAAACCAGATGTGGTCTTCTTCGGCGAGTTGATACCGCCTGAGGCCCTGCAGCGCGCCCAGCAAGAAGCGCAGAGCTGCGATCTGATGCTGGTTATCGGCACCTCAGCAGTGGTCTACCCCGCCGCCGATATACCCAGGACAGCCAAGTGGTCTGGCACCCAAGTGGTAGAGATAAATCCTGAAACTACTGCCTTGAGCCTCTCCGTCTCCGATTACATCATCAAAGGTGCTGCCGGAGACGTGCTATCTCAGATCGTAGAGGAATTGAGCCCTTGAATGGCGAAGAGGATATATCGTAGAGACGACCCGGTGGGTCGTTTCTACATTGAGGCCGGTTCACGCTTCTAAGGTCTAAGTCAGATCCAGTTGGTTGCCGTCAAACGACTTAAGCGATTTCATTTTTCGACAGAATCTGGTGACTGGTTTACCACTCACCAGTAACCAAATAATACTCAGTGCCTTTCGGTGTTTTTCAGTGTTCAATTTTCCGGATTTAGCTTGGAGGAAAGATGACGAAATCAGAGAAATACTCAGAGGTTGAAGAGCCTTACCCGTTACCGGATACAATGCAAGCAGTGCTGCTTTCGGGTGTGGGCATGGAAAACCTGAGACTCGAAAAAGTGCCCGTGCCGGATTGTAGACCGCACCAGCTTCTGGCCCGGGTGGACGCTGTCATTGCCTGTGCCTCGGACAACAAGCTGATCGACCAGGGGGCAGACCATCCCCTGATGTACGGCTGGGATGTTTCTAAGTGCCCAGTGGTCATCGGCCACGAAGGGACCGTTACCGCGGTAAAGGTGGGGGAAGATCTGCGGTCCGGATACCGAGTGGGGCAGAGATTCGCCGTCCAGCCTGCCATACCCAGCGGCCCTTATCACCACCGGGAAAGATACCGAAACAACGCCGAAGGCATCAATAAGGTGGCAATGGGCTATACCCTGCCCGGCCTGTTTGTAGAATATGTGCTGATCACAGAAGAGGTGCTGGACAACGACTGTCTGCTTGCCTTACCTGAGGAAAAGATCCCCTATTTCGGGGTAGCTCTGACCGAGCCCCTCTCCTGCGTCATCGCAGCCCAACAGAGAATGGTGCATATTCTAAAAGAGAGTCCCTCTGCCCCTCGCTGTGCCCGGCTGGGACTAAAAAAAGGCGGGCGGGTGCTGATTATCGGCGCCGGCCCTATGGGACTTATGCACCTCGAGGTGGCTATGAGCTACCGCCCTGAGCTAATAGTGGTATCAGAACCCTTGGTAAACAGACTCGGGCGGGCAAGACGCCTGTTTGAGGACAAGGCCGCTAACTTGGGCATTGCTTTGGTCTGCACCACACCAGAGAAGTTGGCGGAGATCATAGCGGCCCAGACTAAGGGAATGGGTTTTGACGACATTATCGTGGCGGTGGGCAATGCCAAGCTGCAGGAGAAGTCCTTTGACTACCTTGCCCCGGGTGGAGTGACAAATCTGTTTGGCGGCACTAAGTCCGGCGAAAGTTTGATTCAGGTCGATACCCGGAGAATCCACTACGATGGCGTCTCTGTTGTTGGCTCCAGCGGGAGTGACCCCTCCGATGTGGCCCAGGTGCTGGAGATGATGGCTGCCGGAACCATTGACCCGGGCAACTACAGTGTGAAATGCGGCGGCTTAGACAGCGCTGTTGCCTTGATTCAAGCCCTCAGGGAACGTAAGATAGATGGCAAAGGTGTCATCTATCCCCACGCCAAAGCTCCTCTGACCAATATCCAGGGCTGGAATGGGGAGCAAGAGGGAGAATTCTTGGACAGATATCTGGTGAACAACTGATAGGTCTCTGTTAGGAGTGAATAAGAAATATGAGTACAAAAAAACTGCTCCAGTTCGGTGCCGGCAAGATAGGCCGCTCTTTCATCGGGCAGCTCTTCTCCCGGGTGGGCTACGAGGTGGTCTTTGTTGACATCGACAGCATCCTAATCAGCGCTCTGAACAGAGAGGGACGCTATCGGGTGGAGATAAAGGACATTCACCCCCAGACCATCTGGGTGGAGAATGTGCGGGCGGTGAATGCCCAGGACACGGCCCAGGTGGGCCAAGAGGTTGCCACCGCCGATATTATAGCTACTGCTGTTGGCCCACCTGCCTTGCCCCATATCTATTCCACTCTGGCCCAAGGGCTGGTGAAAAGGAACCGGATGGGCAAAGGCCCGCTGGACATCATCATCTGCGAGAATCTCCGCGATGCCGCCAGAATCTTCCGCTTCGGCCTGGCGCGATATCTGCCAGAGGATTTCCCCTTAGACTCCTTTGTGGGACTGGTGGAGACCAGCATCGGCAAGATGGTGCCGATTATGTCCCCCGAACAACACAGGGAAGACCCTCTGCTGGTCTTTGCCGAATCCTACAACACCCTGATCGTGGACGAAAAGGGCTTTAAAACTGGTGTGCCTGCCGTTAAGGACCTCGAGGCCAAAGAGAATATGAAGGCCTACGTTGACCGTAAGGCGTTTATCCACAACTTAGGCCATGCGATCACCGCCTATCTAGGCCATCTGGTTCACCCAGAGGCAACCTTTATCTGGAAGGTTATCGAAGAGAAGCGCATTTACCGGGCAGCCTGGTCTGCAATGTGGGAAGCGGCACAGGCCTTAATTGCGGAATACCCTCAGGAATTCAACCAGGACAACCAAAAGGAACACATTGAGGATCTGCTGCGAAGATTTGGCAATCGGGCGTTAGGGGATACGATCTACCGGGTGGGGCGTGACCTGCCCCGCAAACTCTCCCCAGGCGACCGGCTGATCGGCGCCCTGCGCTTGGATACAAAACATTCCATCTCAACCCCTTATACCACTCTGGGGACTGCCGCCGCCATGCTGTTCCGGGCCAAAGGCCCAGATGGACAGCTTTTGCCCCCAGACCAGCGCTTCTGTCAGGAGATATATCCCCAAGGTGTTGACTGTGTGCTGGAAACAGTCTGCGGGCTGGATCCCCAGTCTCCACGAGACTGTCCCTTAATAGACGCCATTAAAAAAGCCCACAGGTTTCTGATAGAGCAAGATTTGAACAATCCGGACTGGATAGAGCGATATACTCCATAGATTACTTAACCGGCATCTTTATATTTTTTAGATGAGGAGTTCAAAACGATGCTAAAACAGATTTCTGTCCCCACCAACACCAGGAGCGAATTTGTAGATATCACCGACCGGGTGCAGGAGGCGGTGCGTAGAAGCGGGATAACAGACGGCCTCTGCTATGTTTATGTTCCCCATACCACTGCCGGCTTCACCATCAATGAGAACACTGACCCGAATGTCAGGAAGGACATCCTGACCGAGCTGGAAAAGAGAATCCCCTGGCAAGATAATTACAGCCATACAGAAGGCAACGCAGCCGCCCACATAAAGGCAAGCCTGATGGGCTTTTCTCAGACCATCTTTGTGGAGAATCGAATGCTGGTGCTCGGTACCTGGCAGGGAATATTCTTTTGCGAGTTCGATGGCCCCAGGCAGAGGAAGGTGCTAGTGAGAGTCGAGGGGAAATAAGACACTGAACTGAGTCCTGGCAAATTCCAAGCAACAAGCTCCAAACAAGTTAGCAGCCCACGAATTTATTCGTGGGCCTGAAATGTTGAATAAAACGGTTAGCCGTTTAAACGGTTTAATGATCGAGGATGAGAACTATATTCGTAATCAAGAAGAACATGATGGCTTTCTTCGAAAATGTAGGTTTTCGGAAAACCGATGAATCGGGTGCAGGTACTGTCTTGTTTTGGTACCCACGATCGAAATCGTGGGTTTCTCAAGAATTTCAGCGCGCTTGCACCGACGTCATAAATAAATTCTCCGAATATAGGTTGAATTACTTCCTCCTCGCAATCCTCAGCCTCCTTTTTCCCTTGGTCTTGTTAGCCACCACGGCCAAAGCCGGAGAGGGGGCGAGAGAAAGCACTGCCGACACTGTCCACTATGCTGCCGAAAGCATAGACTGTCGGTTCGAACAGGACACCACCATAGTCCTTGTAGGCGGGGCCAAGGTAGTGTACCAGGATATGGAGTTGAAGGCAGGAAAGATCACCTACTACCCAGGCCAACAACTGCTCTGTGCCGAGGGGTTGCCCGACACATCGAATGGAGAACTTGAATTCGTAGATTCCCCGGTTCTCCGAGATAGAGAAGGGACAATAAGAGCCCTGAACCTGACCTACAACTTCAAGACCAAGAGGGGAACACTGGTGAAGGCACGGACAGGGTACGAAGAGGGGTTTCACACCGGCAACCGGGTGAGAAAGGTGGGTGAAAAAACCTTACACATTCTGAGGGGCACCTATACTACCTGCGACCTCAACCCGCCTCACTATCACTTCTGGAGCCGCCAGATGAAGGTGGTGATGAACGATAAGGTTGTTGCCAAACCAGTTGTTTTTTATGTGCGAAAGGTGCCAGTCTTCTGGCTGCCGTTCATGATCTTCTCCATCAGAAAGCAGAGACACTCCGGTCTGCTAATTCCCCGCTACGGAAGCAATGACATTGACGGAAGATATCTATATAACTTAGGCTATTATTTTGCCCCCAGCAGCTACTGGGACACTATAGTCAGGGGGACTCTCCGGGAACAAACAGGCTGGCTGTTGAGCTCTGAAATTCGCTACCACCTCAGACGCCGGCTCCGGGGTGCCATCACCGGCTCTTTCGACAACAGGAGCACAGAGACAACACAGGGAAGGGCATGGAAATTAGGTTTTTCTCACT
>JAUWEO010000150.1 GCA_030608245.1 Candidatus Latescibacterota bacterium | reverse complement strand
TTTCGCAGCATCATCAAGAGGCTTCTGGGGGAAACTGAGCAGAACCAATGAAAGGTTACGATTTAATAATTGCGGGCGCCGGTCCTGCCGGCCTTACTGCTGGCGTCTATGCTGCCCGGGCGAAACTGGAGGTGGTCCTCTGCGAGAAGATGCTCCCCGGTGGGCAGGCGGCTACAACCGACCTGGTGGAGAACTACCCTGGATTCCCTAAAGGGATTTCCGGAAGCGAGCTTATGGCCCGAATGGCAGAGCAGGCAGAGAAATTCGGCCTAAATGTAGAGTCAAAATCTGTGGAGAATATCTCCCGCCAGGGTGATCTCTGTCTGGTCAAGACAGAAGATGGGGAAGAGCACCCAAGCAAGACAGTCATTGTGGCCACCGGAGCCGAACCAAAGAACCTGGGAGTACCAGGGGAGGCGGAATTCAAGGGACGGGGCGTATCCTATTGCGCCACCTGCGATGGCCCCCTTTACCAAGGCAAAAAGGTGGCAGTGGTAGGCGGAGGAGACTCCGCAGTAGAAGAAGCCCTGTTCTTAACCAGATTTGCAGAGAAAGTCTATCTCATTCATCGTCGGGATAAACTGAGAGCCACCCAACTGTTGCAGAATAGGACCTTTGAAAACAAAAAAATAGAATTCGTATGGGGCTCCGTGGTCACAGAGATCGGAGGGGGAAAATCCTTAGAATCTGTAGTAACCGAGGATGTCAAAACGGAGAAGATATCCGAACTTGGCATAGATGGCCTGTTTGTATATATCGGAACTATACCTAATAGCGATCTTTTTGAGGAGGATATAAAGAGGGATAAAAGGGGCTTTGTCATTACTGACCAGGATATGGCCACATCCATTGAGGGGGTATTTGCCGCGGGTGATGTGAGGTCAAAGCTTTTGTATCAAATCGCTACTGCGGTGGGAGATGGGGCTACCGCGGCCTTCGCCGCCGAGAAGTTCATTGAACAGGGATAAGCGGTGTGGTGCCGAAGGGGGGATTTGAACCCCCACGCTCTTACGAGCACATGGTCCTGAACCATGCGCGTCTGCCATATTCCGCCACTTCGGCAAGAAGTTTATCTCAGATTGGGAAAAAATACCGAATCAACACTGATTGAATCGTAAGAAGTCTCCACCATTGATTTTCAACGCAAAGACGCAAAGACGCAAAGAAAGAAGATACTGTCAAATAATCAGATAATTATGTCTCTTATTTTTCTCTGCGCCTTTGCGTCTCTGCGTTAGATTTCAGACTTTTTACGGAAGGATCAGGTTTGCAGTAAAGATAACGAACATCTCTCCCCCTGTCAAGATTTTTATTGAAAACAGAGGGGATTTTTGTTATAATAGAAACTGAGATGCCACCTGTAATACGAAATAAAAAGGCACATCACGATTTTTCTATCATCGAGTCTCTGGAAACGGGCATTGTGCTCCAGGGCACCGAGATAAAATCCCTTCGACAGGGAAAGGCGAATCTGGCCGACAGCTTTGCCCGTATTGAAAACGGGGAGGTTTTCCTTCACAATTTCCATATCAGTCCCTACCAGCAGGGGAACATCTACAATCACGCTCCCCTCAGGCTAAAGAAGCTGTTGCTTCACCGTTCACAGATAAAGCACCTGATAGGTAAAGTCCAGGAAAGAGGATTCACGCTGGTACCTCTTAGGGTCTATCTCAAAAACGGAAAGGCGAAGGTAGAGTTGGCTCTGGCAAAGGGGAAAAGGGCCTACGACAAACGGCAAGATATGGCAGAGCGAGAGGCGCAAAGGGAGATAGAGAGGGCATTGAAAAAATGAGAGGCTATTTTCTGGGATTTTTTCTGTTGGCGGCGGCTGTAGTCTCAGCAGCATCCTCCAGTTGGTGTGAGCCCATTACCATATCCTACACCGATGGCAGGTCTTCGTCTCAGATAGAGGCAATAGACCGGAAAGGCATCTGTTATGGCTCCCTGGTGGGGCTGACCCATAGCCTTGGTGCTTCTTTATACTGGGCTCCCCTGACGGGAAAAATGGTGTTCAAACTGGCAGAAGGTGAAATCAAGATCACCCTAATGAACCCCACGGTGATGCTGAACGATTTGGCGTTTAATTTCCCCGTCACCCCTGTTATGGAGGAGGGGGCAATCTATGTGCCTATGAAGTTTTTCACCCCTTTGCTGGACGAAATAACTCCGGAGAAGCTCTCCTGGGATGCCCCAAGCAGAACATTCCTGGTCAGCCCGGTGCCTACCAACCTCTCTGTGGCCAGAATTGAGGAGAGAGAGAACGGCACCTTGGTCACTATCCCCTCTTCGATCCATTTTGAGCAGATCCAGGATACGGTAAGTGAGCCAAGTTGGCTTCATCTCTCTATATATGGTGGCAAGCTCGATCAGTCAGCCTGGGCCTTGCTCCAACGAAAGGGGGCTGTGAGACAGATTCGCAGTTACCAGTATGTAAACTCCGCTCAGATCTCATTCCTGCTGGAAAAGGGCGTTACTTATCGGGTCTACCAGAAGGAAAAACCCAACCGGATTATAATTCTGCTGCGGAAGGCCTCGGAAAAGACGCCCAGGGCTTCTGTCAAACGAGAAGAATTAGATCCCAAGCTGGACCAGAAGTTGTGGTCTATTGACACAGTGGTCATAGACGCAGGACACGGGGGCAGAGACCCAGGAGCAGTGGGATATAGGGGATTGAAAGAAAAAGACGTGGTGCTGGATATAGCCCTTCGGCTTAAGAAACTCTTAAAAGAGAGGTCTCATCTCAATGTAGTGTTGACCCGGGATAAAGATGTGTTCATCCCCTTGCAACAACGAGCCCGAATTGCCAACCAGGCAAATGGCAAGCTTTTCTTGAGCATTCACGCCAACGCTGCCCATAGAAGAGGCGCCCACGGCACAGAGACCTATTTCCTCTCCGAGGCCAAAACAGAGGATGCAATGAGAGTGGCTCAGAGAGAAAATGCCTCCATAAGATTTGAAGAACCAGCTAATTCTATCGAAGAGATTGAAATGGAGGATTTCTTACTGAGAGATATCAAAACCATATTGACCGAGATGGTCTCTAATAGATTTCTCAAGGAAAGTCAGGATTTGGCAGCAATTGTCCAATCAGAGCTGGTCAAGCAGATCGGACTTAAGAACTTAGGGGTTAAACAGGCCGGGTTCTATGTTATGTTGGGAACTGAGGCCTCAATGCCCAGTGTGCTGGTGGAGGTGGCTTTTATCTCTAACTTCAAAGAGGAAAAACTGTTGAAGACAAGGAGCTTCAGACAAAGGGTTGCGGAGGCTCTTTACCGGGCGGTTAGGACCTTCAAGCAGAAACAGGAGCAGTTGTTGGGGTCTGGTTCGACAACAGTTTCTACACAATAAGGAATGTAAATTGATACAGCGAGCGGACGGAAGGTTTCCTGCCCAGCTGCGGCAGGTTAAAATCAGCCGAGATTATTTGAGGTATGCTGAGGGTTCGGTTTTGATCGAAACGGGCAAAACAAAGGTCATCTGTGCGGTGAGCATAGATGAGAGAGTGCCTGTTTTCCTCCGGGGAATGGGCACAGGCTGGCTGACTGCTGAGTACGGGATGCTGCCCCGTTCGACTCAAAACAGGATTCCCAGAGAGACAGCCAACAGAGGGATGCGGGGAAGAACCCAGGAAATTCAACGGATGATCGGAAGAACCTTACGGGCTGTCGTCGCCTTGGAACGGATAGGTGCAAGGACTATCCAGATCGACTGTGATGTGATTGAGGCCGACGGCGGCACTCGCAGCGCCTCGATCACTGGCGCCTGGGTAGCCCTTTACGACGCCGTAGAAAAGATGCACAAAGAGAAACGCATCGAACAAGACGTTATCCTCAACCAGGTAGCCGCTGTCAGCGTCGGCATCGTGGACGGCACTTCTCTATTGGACCTCTGTTACGAAGAGGACGCCAAGGCCGAAGTGGATATGAATATAGCTATGGTCCCCTTAGGTGAAATCGTGGAGATACAGGGCACGGCTGAGCGAAAACCCTTCTCTTTGGAATTCATGAACCAGATGCTCACCATGGCTAAAGAAGGGATAACCCAGTTATTTCAACTGCAGCGAGAGGTGTTAAAACTTGGATAACCTGCCAAAAGAACTGGTACTGGCAACCAGAAATAAAGACAAGATCAAAGAAATCCGCAGTATCCTGAAACGGACAGGGACAAAGCTTCGCTGCGCTGATGATTTCGAACACTTTCCGGTGGTGGAAGAAGACGGCAGCAGCTTAGAAGAGAATGCAGCCAAGAAGGCCTCTCAAGTAGCCCGTTCCTTAGGACTATTTGCCATTGCCGATGACTCAGGTCTGGAGGTCGATTGGCTGGAGGGCGCTCCGGGAATCTTCTCTGCTCGTTTCGCCGGGCAGGAAGCAACTTATAAACAGAATAACCAAAAGCTGTTGGAGCTGTTAGAAGGAGTGCCGGCGGAGAAAAGGACTGCCCGCTTTCGCTGCGTAATCGCCTTGGCCTCTCCCCAGGGCGGCGTCTGGACAGTGGAAGGCGGATGCGAAGGATCTATCGCTGAAAATCCCCAGGGCAAGCAGGGGTTCGGGTATGATCCCATCTTTGTTGTCTCCTCACTGGGGAAAACCTTTGCTGAACTCAGTCCAGCAGAGAAAAACAAAATAAGCCACCGGGCACAGGCTTTGGAAAAGCTGAAAAAATTATTAACAAAATTGATCCATCCGTAAAAAGTCCCCGCTGTTGATTTTCAACGCAAAGACGCCAAGACGCAAAGAAAGAAGATATTCTTTAATAATCACATAATTATCTCTCTTGTTTTCTCTCTGCGACTTTGCGTCTCTGCGTTAGATTTTAGACTTTTTGCGAGTCAATCAAGATTAGAAAAGGAGGAGAAAAATGAGCCGTAGATTGATCAATTTTGCGGCAGTAGGGGTTATCGC
>JAUWEO010000235.1 GCA_030608245.1 Candidatus Latescibacterota bacterium | reverse complement strand
CCTTCCAGTGGATCATATCGCGGCTCTCCCACAAGGAGATCTTACGGACTTTGGATGCCTTCACCGCATTGCTGATCTCAGAGGGAGGACGCGAGGTGAACAGATACATGCCACGATGCTCATCCAGTGTTAGTGCAGAGCGATCGCCAATCTTGGGCAGAATCGCCGGCCATCGCAGCTCCCATCGCTCACCGTCCAACGATCTCATCCCGTAGATTCCAGCTTCGTATCCCTTTTCTTTTTCTGTAGGACCAAAATAGGCCGTCCCCACAAACCGGGCTCTGCGAAACCAGGGATCGACCTCCTCTGTGGGAACGGTGATGTGTAAGTTATCCACTGTCCCCTTCGGCCAACCATCCATCACTATGCCGTGCTTGCTCCACGAACGTCCATCTCTGGAAACGGCGAGTCGGATCAGGGCATCACTATGAGTTGCGTACCAGATCTTAATCAGCTCATTTTCCGGATCGCGAATTGCACTGGCATAGCCAATGGCCGTTCCCTCCTCCCCACCATCGGGAACCAGCACCGGCTCGATCTCGTCCTTCCGCCAGGTCTGTACCATCGGCTTTAGATGCCTGATGGCAAAGATCTCATCATCGGTGATGAACAAGTGTAAGTCTGGATCATACATATCATTTCCTCCCTAAAAAGATGCCACTGTATGGTCTTATCGCCCAGAAAATGCTTTTCATCCGCCTCAGCAAATAGTATCGGCCGCCCTGATGAATTCCAGATAATTCCGCACGAACCTCTCCGGGGGAGGGAACATATACGGGGTGGCACTGGGGGTCATTATATAGCCTGTCCTTCTCTTGGTCAAGCAAAAAATCGCCTTGATCTTCTCCCTTATCTCCTTAGGACTCAGGGTGTAAAGGTCCTGGTCCTGGATATACCCCATAAGGCACATTCGCCCTTCTGCCTTATCCAAAGCTTCTCTTAGGGAGATGTCCCCTTGAGGCGGAGGTTCCATAGGCTCGAGCACATCAGTCCCTATCTCGAAGAACTGGTCGAATACTGCCTTCACTCTGCCGTGGCAGTGGATAGAACAGAGATGTCCAGCTTCCCTTATCATCTTTACTAACTCCCTTTGGTAGGGGGTGATCAGGGCTTCGAAAATCTCAGGAGAGAGCAAAGGAGGGGTGGCAAGCTCGGGGCCGGCCGTGTAAAAAAGAAAATCGTAGCCTGTCGCCTGATCCAGCATCAGCTTGAGTTCCACCTTTATCCTTTTGAACTCCCTTTCCACGAGTTCCTTTATCAGAGAAAATTGCCGGATACACCTCACAACCAAATCCTCGAAGCCAAACCATCGCGCCACGGAGTAGAATGGATCGTCATAGGCTACATAGACCAATCCCTTATCGCCGAGTTTTTCATAAATTTCCTTTGTGGGAGTGAGGTCGGGAAAGGAAACTTCGGCAGGCAAAGAGAGGAACTTCTCCACATCTCTATCGTCCTTTATTAGAGGCTCGACACAGTATCCTGGTTGGTCTTTTGGCTTTCTGTGGACCATCTTCAATTTCCCCTTAGGGGTATTAAACCGGGTGGTCGTCAAAACTGCCTCCTCTTGGGCCTGGCGCTGGACTTTCAACCTCTCTTCCCTTCCGCCTCTGTGCTCAACAGGCGACTTGCAGAGTATTCCCACATTTTTCGCTTCGTAAAGGGCCTTCAGCATCGGTAGATACGCAGGTTCCTGGGGAAATTCCCCGAAGGGATGAAAGTTGTAAGTCGCCACCGGAACCCGGTCCACCTGGTCTCTCCGGATCGCCGATAACATCCTTCCCTTTGGAGATATAGCTGGCATCAGCACAATCCTCAATTGAGGCACGTTCACACTTTATTTATTCCACTTCACACATCCAAGAGATAAAAACGGCGTAACAGTTCACCCTGTGAGATAGAAAGTTAATTTGTCAAGTAAAGAACTTAACTCTAATATTATCTCACAGGGTGAACCACGGATTTTGACGGAAATACACAGAACTTCCTTACAAACAAAGACCTAATTCCCAGTCTCTTTCTGTACTACAAACCAGCCAAACGTTGTCTTCTTAACAAGGTTTTTGCTTTAGAATCCGTGAAATCCGCGTAATCCGCGGTTGCTTTCTTGGGTTGCGGCTCCGCTGCGCTGTGTTATTCTGTGGGTATCCGTGGTGAACTATTCTAACTATAAAACCAATCGATTTTTATCAGGCTAACCTGTAGGAGATTGAGTCCACCGATTTCAGAGTTCCCAGCGCAGTAGCCAAGCACCGCTGTATCTCCGACAAAGATAAGGGAGGTATAGCAGTACCATCCGTCCTGGTCATCTTCAATGATCTTTTTGTTCTCCCAGCTTTGACCTTCGTCACCAGAGATAGCCGCTGTCAGAGGTGTGCGTTTATTCCCGAACCTGGCGTATTTACCAGAGTGGTCATTCCAGATCAAAAGCAGATCTCCGGTGGTGGGGATGCGTTTCACCGTGGCCGGAGAGCACGGGGAGAAGAGCTCTGTCGGCTCCGCCGGAGCCCAGGTCTCTCCCCCATCACGCGAATAGGAACGGAACTGACAGCCTTGATCTGTCCGCATAAGCATCATTACCGAGCCGTCCTTCAGTTCAAGCAGCCCCGGTTCCTGAAACCCTGATTTACTTCCTTCTGGCCCTTTGAGCTCGGTTTCGCTTCTGTGCCAGGTTCTCCCATTGTTATCTGAAAGAAAACACATAGAGATACCCCGGCTGCTCCAGGTGTTGGCGGTTCCATCCGAACAGGGGTGATAGGCAGCGGGCACAAGCAGTCGG
>JAUWEO010000256.1 GCA_030608245.1 Candidatus Latescibacterota bacterium | reverse complement strand
GTTCGCCAGCGGCCGGAAGAACTTCAACGGCTTCGAGATCAACGGAAGCAAGGGCAGCATAGCATTTAACTTTCAGGACATGAATAAATTGCTGTACTTCTCCAGGGAGGACGAAAACCATGTCCAGGGCTTCAGGACTATCTTGGCGACTGAGAGCGAACATAAATATGCCGGTGCCTGGTGGCCCCCAGGACATATCATAGGTTATGGAGAGACCTTTGTCAACCAGGTCTACGAGCTAATGCAGGCCATCGCTGAGGACAGACAGCCATCGCCGGACTTCACAGATGGCGTCAAGTGCCAGGCCGTATTGGAGGCGGTAAGCAAATCGATTGCCAAGAAAAATTGGGTAAAAGTCGAATCGTAACAGGGGGGAAACTATATGAGAAGGGTGAAAGCTGGAGTTATCGGGACAGGGCTTATCGGACCCATCCATGTGGAGGCCCTACGGCGTCTGGGTTTTGTAGATGTGATTGCCCTGGCCGAGGCCGATAAAGAGCTGGCTGGATCTAAAGCCGAACAGATGAACATTGAGAAGGCATATGGGGATTTCAGGGAGCTTCTGGAGGACCCTGAGGTAGAAGTGGTGCACAACTGCACCCCGAATTTCCTCCACTTTCAGATCACCAAAGCGGCCCTGGAGGCTGACAAAGATGTGGTCTCTGAAAAACCCCTGGCAATGACCTCCTCCGAGAGCGCAGAGCTGGTGAATCTGGCTAAGAAGAGAGGGCTGATCAATGCCCTTGATTTCAACTATCGCTACTATCCCCTGATCCAGCAGGCCAGGAGGATGGCCGAGAAAGGAGAGATAGGAGAGATCTATACCGTTCATGGTTCCTATCTTCAGGATTGGCTTTATCTGGACACAGATTACAACTGGCGGCTGGAGCCGGAGAGAGGGGGAGAGTCCAGGGCAGTGGCCGATATTGGCTCCCACTGGTGTGATCTGATCCAGTTTATTACCGGGGCAAGGATTACCTCCGTTTACGGCGACCTGGCTACAATTCACCCGATCAGAAAGAAACCTTTGGTTGAGGTGGAAACCTACGCAGGCAAGGAGCTTAAGCCTGGCGAATATGAGGAGGTAAGGATCACCACAGAAGATTATGCCACAGTCTTGCTGAGGTTTGACAACGGTGCCAGAGGCGCCTTTACCTTATCTCAGGTAAGTGCCGGCAGGAAGAATCGGTTCTATTTTGAGATTGACGGCAGCAAAAAGGCCATCGCCTGGGATCAGGAGAGACCCAACGAGATGTGGATCGGCTACCGGGAAAAGCCTAATGAGATCTTAGTCAAAGACCCCTCTCTGCTGGATGCAGAGGCCAAAGGTTATGCCGACTACCCTGGAGGGCATCCAGAGGGCTATTCAGGCGGAATCAAGCACTTCTTGAAGAATGTTTACAGCTTCATAGCCTTGGGCAAGAATCCAAACAGAGACAAGCCAAATTTCTCGACCTTTTTGGACGGGCATCACGAGATCCTCATCTGCGAGGCCGTCTTGGAGAGCAGCCGAAAGAAGGTCTGGATAGATGTGAAATTTTGACCAGGGGAAGAAAAAACAGCTAAAGAGCAACTGATGTAGGTGATCACAATCCTAACTACCTTACTCAAGGAATAAAATGGACCCAAAAAGAGATGCACGGGTAAAGAGAGCCACCACCGAAACCCAGATCGAGCTTGAACTGGCTCTGGACGGAACCGGGGAATATGAGGTCAAGACAGAAATCGGCTTTTTCGACCACATGCTCGAGCTTTTTGCCCGGCATGGTTTTTTTGACCTCAAGCTTTCCTGTCAGGGCGATCTCGATGTGGATGCCCACCATTGTGTTGAGGACGTGGGTATCTGCTTAGGCCAAGCGATAGACAAAGCCTTAGCTGACCGCAGTGGTATCTGCCGGTATGGAACAGGCTATGTGCCGATGGATGAGTCGTTGGCCCGGGCAGTGGTGGACCTATCAGGAAGGCCATTTCTGTTTTTCAACGTTGAATTCAGGCCAACAAAGGTAGGCCAGTTCGACATTGAGTTGGTGCGGGAGTTTTTCCAGGCGGTGGCCAATAACGGAAAGATCACGCTCCATTTGGATCTTCTCCGGGGCAGCAATGCCCACCACAGCATAGAGGCCCTGTTCAAGGCCTTCGGCCGGGCACTGGATCAGGCTTCGTCTTCCCAGCAGAGGGTCAAGGGGGTGCTGTCGACTAAAGGGGAATTATAACTCATTCGCGAAAGCAGGTTATGGAGACTTGAGGCTTTCGTTAGGGATGCTGACAACTTGAGGCTTGTTTTCAATGCTGATAAAAAGGATTAAAAATATGCAGAAAAAACCGGAAGTTTCGGTGATTGTCCCTGCGTTGAACGAGAAGAGAAATATCCCTCTCCTGCTGGAAAAATTCAACAGCAT
>JAUWEO010000023.1 GCA_030608245.1 Candidatus Latescibacterota bacterium | reverse complement strand
ATACTGGGAGAAAAGCAAAACCGCAGTGGCCTCCCTCACCCCTATATCCACCGGAGTGATGACCAGCACTGTCTTGGCCAAGAATACCAGGGGAATTGTCCTGACCGCCGCCCCCAATGTAAATGGCGAGAAAGCAATAACTAAAAGGTAAAACTGAATAAAATATATCACACAGAAAAGAACCGAAAGGGCCAGAACTATCAGGGTGCTTTTTCTGCTCAAGCTCTCAAAACCTTCCACCATAAGGGTGAGCTTTCGGGTAAAAGGGAAGACAGAGGATACCTTGATTAACGTCTTTTTTAGTAAGTTAAGATTGTTAGAACATTCCCATACCACCAGGCAAATCACCCCTAACGCCAATATCCCAATCGCCAAAGGCTTGATCAATATCAAGCTGATCATCCCCGCTACTACTACTATCGCCATCTGATAGATCTTATCAACGGCCGCCAATCCTACCATTCTCAATCGACTTTCGCCTCTGACATAGACTCCTCGCACCAGTTCACCTATCCTGCCCGGAGAGACCACCCCGAAAGAGAATCCCACCAACAATGAAACGATTATCTCCCTGAGGCCCGCATTTTTTTCCACCCTTCTCACTAAATAGCCCCATCTTAGGCCTTGAGATACAAGATTAAGGATAAAAAGCAGAAGTACCCAAAGCAAAATCTTGCGGTCGACACCGGAAAGGCTAGTTAGGATACTGGTCGGTCGGATCTTAGCAATCAGAAGCGCCATAACCACAAACATTATCACGAATTTGATGGCCAGCGAAGTTTTTTTCGACATCGAAAACTCCAGGGGATCAAGTCTCAACAAATCCAGGTATCAGAAATATAGAGTCTTTTCAGACCCTCAGTACAATTCTGACACATCGGAACCGCCGTCCGATCTTTTAGCAGCTGCGACCGAAATCTCTGATATTTCTCGCCTCTCCAGATCCTATCAAACTGTTGGCTGAAGATGTTGCCCATAGAATATTCTCCCCTTTCGTCGAAGCAGCAGGGAGTGACTTCGCCGTCCCAGTTGACCACGGTGCTGTACCACACACGGCGACAGTTCTGCCTTGCTAACCTCAACTGAAGCTGTTCTCCCCTTTTAGCAGACGTGTCCACAGTGTAACGGGAAAAATCAGCCCGGAGCGGCAAAAACTTCTCAGCCTGGGACAACGAGTTTACCCGAACTGTCTTCAATATCACCCTGTCGGCCCCCAACCTCTGAGCCACTTCCCTGAGTTCATTGATCTCATGTTCATTGTGCTTCATCACTAAAAATTGAAACGTGATTACAGGTGTGTTGCTTTCTTTTCTTATTTTAGCCCTTGCCAGGGTTTCCACCCCACGAAAGACCTGTTCGACATTTCCGCCTGTTCTATATTTTGAATAGGTCTGCTGTTTGATACCGTCTACCGAGACAATCAACTCGTCTAACCCCGACTCGACGATCGCCTCAGCCACCTGGGGGCTGGTAAGAAAATGGCCATTGGTACTTGTCTGCACAAAAATCCTTTCCTTTTTGGCCTCAGAGATCATCTCTACTAGATCTTCGTTCATAAAAGGTTCTCCCCGATTCCAGAGCTGCAGGAATTTGATCTGTCCCTTCATCTGGACCAAAACTCTTTTTAGAGCTTCCACACTCATTTTTCCTGTGGGAAGGACCGCCCGCTGGGAAGTGAAGGGACAAAGAGGGCAGCGGAGATTACAGAGATTCGTCGGCTCTGCCATTAGAATAAACGGATATCCCCAGATAAGATTATGGCCAGAAAGCGCAGAGAGAAAATAAGATAGCCCCACTTCAACGAAGTTAATAAGCTGTCTTGGAGAAGGCAGAAAGCATCTTATCCGATGGAAAAAGAACTGGTACTTTTTCAGCGATAGGCCCTCTCTTTCCACTGGAAACCACCCCGGATTGCCAAAGGCCACACTACAAGCAGATAAGGAATATGCAAAACCTCTGCCAGGGGGAGAAATCCCAGCAGTTTTTGATCTTGGAAAAGCTTCGACCCCTTGAAAATCACCATAGCGTCTAAAAGCAATTTCACTGCCCAACAAAGCAGGGGAATCCAAAATCTCCCAGATATCAGGGCAACAGGGAGTGAAACCAAAATGGAGAGGTAATAAAAATAGACCATCCCACCCAAAATACGAAGTGCTGGGGAGTAGGAGAATCCAGCAGAGAAGTGCCGCTTTCTCCGGTTGATAAACTCGGCCCATCCGGTGGTAGAAAGGGTAGGGACAAATGTATTGGGGAAGATGGAGAAGCGAAGCTTCCACGTCCCCTGACGGTGCATTCTCTGCAGAAGTAAATCATCATCCCCGGATATTACCTGTCCGGTGGCGCCGAATCCCCCTGTTTCATCAAATGCCTTTCGCCGATAGCCAAAATTCCTTCCTACACAGCTTATTGCTCCTCCTATCCCGATGGCACCAGCGGAGATGATAGCAAAAGAGAGAGACTCAAGCTCGATCAACCTCTCTCTCAAGGAGCTTCCCACCAGAGAGGGAGAAAATCCTGCTACCGCTCCCACCTGCGGATCAAAGTATTTCACCATGCCGGAGATCCAACCCGGTGGGGGAATACAATCGGCATCGGTGGTCAAGATCACCTCTCCTGTACTCTCACCTATGCCGCACAAGATGGCGTTTTTCTTGGGACTGGAGATAGAGCTTCTTTCTGTTGTTCGGAATAACTTTATATTTTCCCGATCCTTAATGAACTGACCGGCCACCCTTGCTGTTCCATCTCCGGAGTTGTCATCCACCACCACTACCTGATATCTATCCTCAGGATACTCTTGTGCTATCAGCGCCTGCAGACAGGTTTCGATATTTCTCTCTTCGTTCCTGGCGGGGACAATCACCGAGACCCGAGGACACCCACCAGAGTTGCCTTCTCTGAGGCGACACAATCCGACAAAAATAAGGATCAGAAAAAGGGAGTAACCAATTGTCAGAACAATAAGAAGATTGAAAAAAACATAGAGAAACAACAGAAACTTCCTTGAGAATTAAGGGGGATACCCTCTTCCAGTAGAGGAACCTGATTTTACAGTAGGCACTGGTTTTATTTAGGCAGAGAAAATCGCACTTAATAGCTAAAACGGAGAGACAACCAACACAATCAAAATTATACGAATTTTGAGAAACAAAGTCAAGCTCAAAAAGAATCCCTCGGCTTTTGCCCACAGAAGCAGGGGTGGTCGGAGTTGTAAAAAACGCTTGACAAGAACAGAGAAATCCGTTAGGTTAAAATTATAGAGCTTTTCGGCTTATTGGATTCTTGTGTTCATCTTAGGTCAGCAGTTGTTGGGGCTTATCGGAAAAAACACTCCTATAAGCAGGTTGGTGTTTTTCCCGGGCAGACCATAAGCAATTTGCCGAGAACCAAAAGCTAAGGGAAGGGCTATGGCGTACAAGATCGGGTGGTTTTCCACTGGAAGAGACGAGGCAGCGGGAGAGCTGTTGCGAGCCGTCTGCCAAAGCATCCGGCAGGAAGAGATAGAAGCAGAGATGTTGTTTGTCTTCAGCAACCGTAGCAGAGGAGAGACAGAGCACAGCGACCGGTTTTTCGATCTGGTAGACAGCTTTGGCATTGACTTAGTATCCCTCTCTTCCCGGGATTATGAGCCACAATTGAGGAAAGAGAACCTCTCTGCCTGGCGAAACGCATACGATCACCAGGCAATGGAACTTGTAGAAAAATATCAAGTGGACTTGAATGTTCTTGCCGGCTATATGCTCATCTTAAGTGGTCAGATGTGCTCCACTTACACTATTATAAATCTCCACCCCGCCGCACCTGGTGGCCCAAAGGGAACCTGGCAAGAGGTCATCTGGCAACTGATAGGGAAGGGGGTCGAAAGCACTGGTGTGACGATTCACTTAGTTACTGAAACACTTGACGAAGGTCCTCCTATCACTCACTGCTGTTTCCCTATCCGAACTGGCCAGTTCCAAAAACTGTGGCAGGAGATGGAAGAGAGATTGAAAACCAGATCCTTGTCCCAAGTCCAAGAAGAAGAGGGGGAAAATAACCCCCTTTTCAGACAGATACGGCAACAAGGGGTGATCCGAGAATTGCCGCTTCTGGTGCAGACTATCAAATGGTTTGCCAAGGACAGAATAAAGACAACCGGCGGGGAGGTAACCGTTAACGGGCAGAAATGTCCACAAGGATTTGATTTAACCGAAGAGATAGACCAGATCATAAGGAAGTGTTGAATGAGACCTGCCCAGTGCATCTTTTGCACAGACTGTGAAGGGCCTATATCAAAAAATGATAATGCCTTAGAACTTACTGCCCATTTTCTGCCCGCCGGAGATACTTTTTTCGCTCAACTCAGCAAATACGACGATTACCTGGCAGATTTGGCCAAAAGACCTGGTTACAAGGCTGGGGACACTCTCAAGTTGATAGTGCCTTTCTTGAAGGCGTACGGAGCCACCAACCGAAATATCGAGGAGTTTTCTCTGGGAAATATCCTGCTGATGCCCGGTGCCAAGCAGGCCCTTCAGTATATTTCTAAGCTAATGCCCACCTTTATTATAAGTACCAGCTACCAACTCTACATACGTTCGCTGTGCAACTTCCTTGATTTCCCCGAACAGCAGGTTTTCTCCACTGAACTGGACATTGACAGGTACGAATTGAAACCAGCGGAGATCAAAAGGCTCAAGCAGCTTCGAGAGGAGATCGCCGCCTTGCCACTCATAGAGCTTTCCCCTGAAGCAGAGTATCTGGATGAACTTCCGGTAGAGTCTCAAAGGACCATCCAGAGGTTGGATCAGATATTCTGGAAGGAGATTCCCGCGATGGAATCTGGCAAGATGTTGACTGAAATCAATCCAGTCGGGGGGAGAGAAAAAGCTGCTGCCATAGCGAGCGTGTTGAGAGAAAGCAGAGGGGAACCGCAGGATGTGATCTATCTGGGCGATAGCATCACTGATGTACAGGCCTTCCAGATGGTACGGGAAGGGGGAGGACTGGCTGTATGTTTCAATGGAAACGGATACGCCCTTAGGGCGGCGGAGATCGCCTGTCTCTCAGGGCACAGTACCATACTTTGCGTGCTGGCTGAACTGTTTTGCCACGGGAGCAAACAGATGGTTTTAGAAGTGGCAGCGGACTGGAGTCTGTCCAGACTTCAACAGTCCCAGGTGAACATATCCTTAGTGGAGGAGCTATCAGGTCCTTCCCTCTTTCCTGAGGTGGAGATAATCTCGGAAGAGAACAGAGAAGAACTGATCAAGAGAAGTGAATCCTTCCGAAAGTCAGTCAGGGGAGAAAAGATAGCCAGGCTGGGGTAAGATTATCCCAAATCGGCTTGCTCGCAAAAAGTCGAGTATCCCCTCACTTCTTTCTTCCCTTTGTTTCCGCCTTACGGGTCCCGAACAACCTCTTGAAAGGCTTTTTTGATTCGCTTAGTTTCTGTAATTCAGTTATCTTATCCAAAGGGAAGCTGAGTTCCGTTCCTTCTTCATTCTTGAGGTAAACCATATCTTTTAAAAGGGCATTTTCGGTCACTTCACAATTCTTGCCTTCGATGGATATCCTCGTGCCTATCTTAGGGAAATTCTTCGAGGCTTCTCGGTAGAAATCCTTTTCATAAAGCAGACAGCACATCAGGCGTCCGCATACGCCGGAGATCTTAGTAGAACTGGGTGATAACCCTTGATCCTTGGCCATCTTGACTGATATAGGTTCGAAATCCACCAAGAAGGTGTCACAGCAAAGCTTTCTGCCACAAGGGCCATACCCGCTTAATCTTCTTGCCTCGTCTCTGACCCCAATCTGGCGCATCTCCACCCTGGTTCGATAAATGGCGGCCATATCCTTGACCAGATCTCGAAAATCCACCCTCTTTTCGGCGGTGAAGAAAAAGCAGATTTTGCTCCCATCAAATTGATATTCCACATCTACCAGTTTCATCTTTAGTTTGTGTTCGAGGATCTTTGCCCTACACAAACTGAGGGCCTCCCTTTCTTCCTTGGCATTCTCATTTAGCGTCTCCATATCCTCCGGTGTGACCTTTCGCAGTATTTCTCTTTTTGCTTCTCTCTCTCTGGAAACCGACGGTTCCGCTATCTGTGCCACCCTTGCTACATCCTCCCCTTTGTCTGCTTGAACTACAGCAAGATCGCCAATTCGCAGTGGGATACCCTGAGAATTCAGATAAAAGTCCTTTCTGCCCCCCTTAAATTCAACTTCGTATATTTCAGCCATTTTTTACTCCGATGTAGATTTCTGTTCTACCAGCCCGATCAAGATTAGCTCAGGATTTACATTTCTGGACATCATTTCCAGTGAAGATTCCACTTCTCGGGCTAAACGCGCAACCTCGTTGGAATCAATCCACTCGGCCATTTTTTTTGTTTCATCGCTCTGGTCTATGTTAGTTATTTTGTCTTGGCGTCCTTCACCCCAGAGCAAGGTGTCTCTCAGCCACAAGAGAACTAATTCCAGCAGATATTCGAGCCTTGCCTTGTCCTTTTCGGCGATGATAGTTTCTATAAGATTAAGCTTTTCCGTATTGCTGCCCCAGAGGGCCGCCTCCAGCAGTGCCCGGGCGACATTCCTATATTCATCCAGATCTTGTCTCGCTGCCAATAGAAAGGCTCTGGTTAAGTTGCCGTTGGTAAGCCCAGCCACAATCTTTGCCTTCTCGGGAGAGATGTCTTTGCGGTTTAAGAGTGCCTTCTCTATCTCTGGTCTTGAAAGATGATCCAATTGCAGCCTTTGGCAACGAGACAGGATAGTGGGCAAGAGAGAGTTGAGATTTGTGGCAGTAAGGATCAAAAGCAGAGTGCCAGGCGGTTCTTCCAAGATCTTCAGCAAGGCGTTTGCCGCTTCCGGCCTCATCTGATCAGCTCCCAGCAGAATGGCCACTTTCCTCTTGCCTTCGTAGGGGTGATAAGATGCCTGTTTTCGAAGCTCCCGTATCTTATCAATCGGGATGGTTACACTTTTGGCAAACCCAACGGCTTGGTAGTTGTCTTCGGCTATCTTTTGAAGGATTGAAATCTCCTCTTCAACTTGAAGTTGAGCCGGTCCAGGGAAGATCACCTTCAAGTCCGGATGCTGAAGAGAAGAGGTCTTGTGGCAGGAACTACACATCTCGCAGGCGTCGCTTTTTGCCTGGGTGCAATTGACCGCCTTGGCCAGTTCAATTGCCAATACCTTTTTGCCCACTCCCTCAGGACCATAGAGCAGTATCGCATGTGCCAGACGGTCGTTTTCCAGAGCCTGTCGCAGAGCCTGTTTAGCCTTTTCTTGACCGATTACATTGTTGAATGACATCTCACCAAGAATCACGGTTAAACCTTGAACAGGTGATTTCCTATTCTTCTCCGAAGATCTCTGCGGAGAAGATCCAGATTTCTGTTTCTTTATCCTGCCAGGCATCTTCAGGCAAACCGGCCTTATGGCAGGTGTGCTCCAAAAAAGTGGACAGGTCCCAGTCGCATTCTGTAGCCACCTGAGGCAGAAGTAGTCCCTGATTATACCCCTTTTTGATGATAATCCCGTCTCGGCCGAGCTTGATCTCCTCTATCTCTTCGACCTTCCTGGGGGGAGTAAGCACCGAGATCTCAACCTTGATCTCCTTCAATTCTTCTCTGCTTACGGGAGGGAATCTGGGATCGTGCAGAGCTGCCGATATGGCCGCTTCTTCAATTGTCTGACATAACGGCTTATGGGCTTCAACATATCCAATACATCCTCTCAGTGTTCCCCATTTGGTGAGGGTTACAAAGGCTCCCCTTTCTTGATTCAGAACCTGTGACTCTGACGTGAGTTCAGGCGGTTCTTCACCCCGTAATTCGCATTCGATAGTTGTGCGAGCAAGGGTCAACAGTTGCTGTTTGTCGCCCTCGCTCAGCCCTAATCTGATCCCGGCCTGTTCCTGTCTTTTCTCTGCAGCTTCTTGATAGAGCATAGCTGCCATATAACCTACCACAGAGCTTCGGTCACCGGTTACATCTCCTGAATTGGCATAGAGAAGCACCTTTGCCCGGTCAGCTCCCAGCATCTCAGCAGCAATCATAGCAGCCACCATAGGAGCACCGCCGCAGGCCTCACAGGTTCCTCGTTCGATATCTTCTGATAGCCCCGTCAAGTCAAATCTCTCGATGTGGCTTATGACTGTTTTGTCCAACTTGACTGCCTGGTCGTAAGGGTGAAAATGCGAGAGGTCCGAGCTGGCCACGATCAGAGCCTTTTTATCAGGTAGCACCGCAGCTAATGTCTCTCCCAGTATTTGAGAGGAGGAATATTCCTGATCACCCATAACAATAGGGACGATCTTGAAATTTTTCAGAACTTTCTGAAGGAAAGGCAGTTGAATCTCCAGCGAGTGTTCCTGTCTCATCGATCCCGCTATCCAGTGGCCGCGGGCCGAGAAAACTACCGCCTTGTGTTGGACCACAAGCTGACGGGCCAGATCTTTGTCCACATAAACCGGCCCCAAAGGTGTTTCGAAGGCGTGCCCATCGTAAATAGATATCTCTGGGAAATATTCTGTGTGGCTGGGGGCAATCACCACCACGGTTCGGTAATCTTTGCCAGCGACCTGTTTGTAAGCGTTGGCGGCTATTTGTCCTGAATATTCGTATCCGGCGTGAGGACAGATCAGTCCGATGACTTCACCCGAGACACCAGCGTCTCTTACGTTTTCCAGATAAGTATCGATCATCTGACTCAACGCCTTTGGATCTGCCGGGTAGAACATACCTGCATTTGCCGCCATTCTAAGAGTCTCCGCGTCCATTCTATCCATCACCTCGCTAAAGCAAAGATAACTCAGTCTCTTTATCAAAGAAATGGGCCCGACTGAGGTCTAAGGTTAATTCTATTTTTTCACCCAGTTGAGGGAGCACTGAGGCTGTGGTGGAAGCCACCAAGTGGGACTTGCCTGCGATCAGGTGAAGAAATGTTTCATTTCCCATCGGTTCCACCACATCTACTGTGGCAGAGATTTCCGCCGTTTCCTGTCCAGATTTGGCGGGATCCAGATAGTGTATATCCTCCGGGCGAAGCCCAAATATCAGAGGGTCTCCAATATAGCGGCTAAGCGACTTATGGCAACGAGGAGGTATCTCTATTTTGAGCTGCCCTTCATCGAAAACCAGGCTGTCCTCACTCCCCTCTATTGCTCCTTCTATGAAGTTCATTGTGGGACTGCCGATGAATCCGGCGACGAATTTATTGATAGGTCTTCGATATAACTGTAGAGGTTGATCGACTTGTTGAAGCAGCCCATCGCGCACAACTGCAATTCTCTCTCCCATAGTCATTGCCTCTAATTGGTCGTGAGTGACATAGATTATGGTGGCCTTCAATCGGGCGTGAAGTTTACTGAGCTCGGTCCTCATCTGGACTCTGAGCTTAGCGTCCAGGTTGGAAAGGGGTTCGTCAAAGAGAAATACCTTTGGTTTTCTGACGATAGCTCTTCCCACTGCAACTCGCTGGCTTTCGCCTCCGGAGAGTGCCTTGGGCTTGCGGTTCAAGAATCTTGAGATACTTAGTATCTCTGCTGCCTCTCTCACCCGCTTGCCGATCTCAGCTTGGGGATATTTCCTCAGTTTCAATCCGAAGGCCATGTTCTGGTAGGCCGTCATATGGGGATATAAGGCATAGTTCTGAAATACCATTGCGATGTCTCTGTCCCTGGCAGGGACATCATTGACCACTTTCCCGTCAATGAATATTTCCCCTTCGTCCATCCTTTCTAATCCAGCAATCATCCTTAAAATAGTTGATTTTCCGCAGCCCGAAGGGCCAACCAGGACCATAAATTCCTTGTTGTTAACTTCAAGGTCAAGGCGGTCCACAGCGATGACATTTCTCCCAAATGTCTTTCTCACATTTTTCAGTTCTACAGTTGCCATTGACCGGCCCTTTACAGAAGCGGTACGTAGGGTCTGAAATTTGCATTACTTGGCAGCGGAGACTTTCAGTCGCCCTCTGAGCTACTGAAATGGCTATTACGAACACTCTCCAATTCAGTTGACACACCCTTACAAGAGGACACCATCAATATTATACCATCACCTGGGGCAGATTGTCAAGTTTTTTCAGCGGAGGGGCCTCTCTGCGCATTGTTGAGCCGCCCTTTTATGATTTGAGCCAACTGCAGGCTTATTCCCTTCGCCTGGGCAATCTGCTCTACCGAGATCTGGGCGATCTGTTTCACTGAGCCGAAATCCCTCAGTAAAGTAGCTTTACGGGCTGGGCCAACTCCAGGGATTTGGTCTAAAACCGATCGACTGATTTTGTTTCCTCTCAGTTTCCGATGGTAGGAAACAGCAAAACGATGGGCTTCATCTCTCACCGCTTGGAGCAATTTCAATGAAGCAGAGGTCTTGGAAATATTCTGAGGATCAGACAGCCCAGGCAAAAAGACCTCCTCCAGCTTTTTTGCCAGACCAATCACAGGCTGGTCAGAAATCTCCAGTTCACCTAAGGCAGCCACGGCGCTGGAGAGTTGCCCCTTGCCTCCGTCTACTACCAGCAGATCGGGGAGAGGTTGGCTCTGCTCCTTTAGACCGCGGAATCTCCTCTGAACTACCTCTTTGACCATAGCGAAATCATCCTGCTCGTTCACGGTTTTGATCTTGAACCGGCGATATTCGCTTTTCTTAGGACGGCCGTCTTGAAAATAGACGAGAGAGCCCACTGCGTCTGTCCCTCCGATGTTCGAGATGTCGACAGCCTCAATCCTGCGAGGGAGTACAGAAAGCCTCAGGTCTTTCTGAAGGGCAGCCACGGAGTGAGGGAGGGTTCTTTCCCGTTTGAGCTGCCACTCTGTCAGCAAAAGCTCAGCATTCTTAGTAACCATATTGACCAGTTTTGTCTTGTTGCCCCGTTGAGGAACACAGAGTCTGACCTTTCCCCCTCGTTTCTGGGAAAGCCAGGCAGTGGTGGCCGATTCATCCTCTATCTGGAGAGGGAGGTGGATCTCAGGGGGCACAGTGACTGCATCGAGATAGAACTGGCGCACGAAGGCAGAGAGCATCTCCTCTTTGGAGAAACCGGCAACACCATCTAAGTGGTGATGTTTGCGGTCTAAGAGTTTTCCACCCCTGACCTCCATAACGACGCCGATGGCATCGTTATGCTCCCTGGCAATGGATATAATATCCCTGTCTTCTTTTTTTAGAGTGAACACCTTCTGTCGCACCAGCACACTCTGAAGGTCAGCTAATCGGTCCCGAAATTGAGCAGCAATCTCAAATTTCAGCTTTCGAGAGGCTTCCTCCATTTTCTCCTCCAGGGCCTTAACCAGCTCGTCTGAGCGACCTTTCAGAAACAGGCGGGCCTCTCCGACCAGTCTGGCGTAATCCTGAAGGGAGATCAGTCCCTGACAGGGTCCCGTACAGTGTCTAATCTGGAAATTGAGGCAGGCCCTGGGGGGATGGTGACCAGGAAGGTCCCAGCGGCAACTGCGCATCGGGATTATTCGACGTAAGGTCTTTAACGTCCTGCGCATTGCCTTCACATCTGTGTAGGGGCCAAAATATTCTGTGCCGTCGTCTTTCAGCTTTCTGGTCACATAAATGCGGGGATAAGGTTCTTTGCTTATGGCGATATACGGGTATTTCTTGTCGTCCTTCAGGTTCACATTATAGCGGGGTTTATGCTGTTTGATCAGATTTGCCTCGAGTATCAGGGCTTCTACCTCGCTGTCGGTCACAATGTAGTTGAAATCAGCGATCTTTCTCCTTAGGGTATTGAGTCGCGCGGAAAAAGGAACAGAGGACTGGAAATAAGAGCGCACTCGATTTCTAAGAGAGGAGGCCTTGCCGATGTAAATGATCTCCTCTTTTTTGCTTCTCATTAAATAAACTCCAGGTTTCTGCGGCAGCGACTGGAGTTTCTCCTGAATAGTTTGCCCTCTCTCTATCATATATCTAAGATTTCCGCCTCCATTGTCTCTAAATTTAGAATGGCTACGGTTGAGCGGCCATAGAGCCATCCTCCGCATTCTCCCGGATTGAGCACCAAGGTATCTCTTATTTGCCTCAGATCAACCAGATGGGTGTGTCCATAGACAATCGTATCAAATTTCCCGCTTTCGGCCAAGGGCTCGATCAATATGGGTTCGTGCATAAGGAGGAATCGCTTGTCCAGGTATTCAAACTTGTGGACTCCGGAGAGGATATTCCCTATGGGGGCGAATTTTTCCTTGAGGGCGATTCGGTCGCCGTCGTTGTTCCCGAAGACTCCGATAAATTTTGCCTTCAGAACGGAGAAGTCCTTGCAGTTGAAAGGGGAAATGAAATCACCAGCATGTAGCACCAAGGCAACCCCTTTCTGATTAAAGATCTCGATGGCTATTTTTGACTTATCCCGATTGTCATGAGTGTCAGAGATCACGCCTATAAGCATCTTTTTCTTCACTGTGTTTCCTTTTACCCGAATACAAGAAAAAATCACCGAAAAACAACTCTTTCGGTGATTTTTTCTAATTATTCCTCACCATTTTTGATTAACCTCTTCTTTTCGCCTTTACAATTTTCCGACGACGAAGTTCACTGGGCTTAAGATGATACTCTTTTTTCTTGAGATCAACAATTATTCCTTCTTGTTTGCACTGTCGTTTGAACCTTCTGAGCGCTTTCTCAAAAGGCTCGCCCGCATGGACTTTAATAGAGACCACATTTATCATCTCCTATCTATTTTGAGATTTGTATGTTTTTCCAAGCTGATTTTGATTTCGCTTCAAAGT
>JAUWEO010000100.1 GCA_030608245.1 Candidatus Latescibacterota bacterium | reverse complement strand
AGTAGAGAATAGGCGGAAAAATGAAGCGAATTAGGAAATTGAACACTGAAAGACCCCGGAAAAAGGATCTGAAAAACAGTAGAAAATGTTGGAAAGCTCTATTATTTGAGAGGATTATTTCATGATGCTTTTTCGGTTATTTCAGTGTCATTCAGTGTTTTCCAAAATAGGGTTGAAGAATAGCCAGCAGATGCTGTGGATGCGGAGCCTTTTCCTCTGGGTGTTGGTTCTCCTGTTCTTTCTGGTAGGAATTGGTGAGGCTCAGAATCCCTCCCACCTCCGCTGGAAGGTAATTGAGACTGAGCACTTCAATATCTTTTATCACCGGGGAGAAGAGAGGGCAGCCGCTCTGGCCTCAGAGATTGCGGAGAAGATCTACGGGCCGATCACCTCACTTTATCAGTTCCGGCCTGAGGGCAAAGTTCATGTTGTGCTCAAAGATTATCAGGACTATTCCAATGGGGCGGCCTATTACTATGACAACAAGATCGAGATCTGGGTCACGGCCATGGATTTTGAACTGCGGGGCACGCACGACTGGCTGTGGGATGTGATCACCCACGAGTTCACCCACATTGTTTCCCTCCAGGTAGCCAGAAAAGGTCCCCGCTGGATGCCGGGTTTCTACTTCCAGTGGTTCGACTACGAGGCAGAGAAAAGAGAGGATGTCCTCACCGGCTACCCAAACCGGATTGTCTCCTATCCTCTTCCTGGCACCATAGTGCCGATGTGGTTTGCCGAAGGCACAGCTCAGTATCAGGCTGATGGTGCCCGTTTTGACCACTGGGACTCCCACCGGGATATGCTCCTGCGTGTCGCTACTCTGGAGAAAAAGCTTCTGACCTACCACCAGATGGGGGGATTTGCCAAGACTACCCTGGGCAACGAGATGGTCTACAACCAAGGGTACAGCCTGGTGCGTTTCATAGCGGAACACTATGGGAAAGACAAATTGAGGGATCTGATGGCCCAGATGTCCCGCTGGCACCGCTTCAATTTCGCTGGAGCAACCAAAAGGGTCCTCGGTCTTTCAGGTGAGGGACTTTATCGGCAGTGGAAAGATTTGTTGCAGGAGAAATACGCTCGACAGGTAGTTTCTATTAGAACCAATTTGATCGAAGGCGAAAGACTGAGCAGGGGCGGATATTCAAATCTTTATCCCGTCTGGTCACCGGACGGCAAGCAGTTGGCTTACATTTCTAACCAGGGGCAGGACTTTCTCATCACCAACCTTCATCTGTTCTGTCTCGAGGAGAATGCTGACGAACTTGCAGCTGCTGGGGCTGTCTCTTCACCCAGTTGGGCATCCCAGGGCCAGGGATTGGTCTTTGCCCGCAAAAGCAAGCCCAACCAGTACGGGGCCTCCTACTGGGACCTCTACGCCTACGACATAGAGGAAAAAAGGGAGACTCGCCTCACCCACGGTCTGAGAGCAAGATTTCCTAACCTTTCTCCCGACGGCAACTGGATCTGTTTCGTCCAGAATGGAAAAGGGACTAACAACTTGGGACTCTGTCGGTCCGATGGCACCGGGGTTCGTTATCTGACCCAATTCGATGATGGCACTCAAATCTATACGCCTTGCTGGTCGCCGGAGGACAGGGAGATCGCCTTCGCTATCTCTCGTGGTGAAGAACGAGAGATAGCTGTTGTTAACAAAGACGGCACAGATTTCCACTATGTAGTGAGCTCTGAGGGCTCTGATCGTGACCCCTGCTGGACCCCAGATGGCAAGGGCATCGTCTTCAGCTCCGATGTGACGGGTATCTTCAACCTCTATCGGATCTCTGTTGAGAACGGAGAGGTGCGTCAGTTGACCAATGTGATAGGGGGGGCTTTCTGTCCCTCGGTCTCACCTGTGGATGGGCAGATCGTCTTTTCCTCCTATGGCCCAGATGGGTATCAACTCCACCTTTTGTCCCAGGCAGCGAGCGAGTGGAGAGTAGACTCCACGCTTTTTCAGCAGCCCTCCAACAGACCGACACCAAAGAACTCCAATATTGACCTGGTTTCCAGGCCTTACCAAAATGTATACCCGGGGTTTTCCCTGATGCCCAGAATCGCTCTCGACGAGGGGAAACTTAAGTTAGGAGCGTACGCAACCTCCAGCGATGTGCTGGACAGGCAGTCGGTGATAGCAGGATTGTTAGTAGGCAGAGATCGGGACCTGGATCTGGTGACTGTCCTTGAGTACCGGCGATTTCTGCCCACTTTTTTCTTAGAGTACTACAAACAGATGAGGCATATCCCCGAGAACCAAATCGATCCCGACAACATCTACAAGATTACCCAGACTAATTTCGACCTAAATGAGCTCGACTTAGGTATAAGATACCGGTTCCAGAACAATCACCGGTTTTCTCTCGCCTTGATTTACAGTCTTTACAACACTGAAATAAAGGGCAATTTTGTGGGAACCCCTAATCGGTTTAGCTTTTCCTACACTTACTTCAAGGGCTTAAATGTGGCCTTTACTTACTCCTACCAAGGTCTCAGACGACTCCGAGATCAGCAGATCAACCCCCAGGGAAGGCAGATCGAGCTTCGATACGACCAGATGTTCAACCACCTGATTATAGGCTTCAAACCCTCAGCTATAGTTCAGGAGGTCTACGAGAGGTTCTATTACAACCGTCTGAGTGTGGACTGGAGAGAGTACATCGCCTTGCCCTGGAACAGAAATACACTGGGTTTGAGAATGAGAGCGGGTCTGATTCTGAGTGAGAAGAAGGTGGATGATTTCTTCGCCTTCCACCTGGGTGGGATTGACCAGATGCGTGGTTATACCTACTGGAGCTTGGAGGGGCAAAAGGTGCTGATGGGAAGTCTGGTCTATCGATTTCCTATTCTGGGTGATATCAGACGAAGTTTTTTTCCTCTTTATTTCGACAAGCTCTACGGGGCGGTATTCGCCGATGTGGGGCGAGCCTGGGATTCGGATAGGATCAATTTTAAAACAACAGGATTCAAAAGGGATGTAGGGGCAGAGCTGAGGCTGGATCTCCTCTCTTGGTATGCCTTTCCTACCTGCGTTGGCATAAGCGCCGCCTACGGCCTTGATGAGGTAGAGGGGAAAGATCCGCTGAAGTTTTATTTGACTGTTTTGTTTGGCTATAACTAATATAGAAGAAAATCGACCACAGACAACCACGGAACAACACGGAATAGCACAGAAAAAGAATCAGAAATAGCCAAGTTCGCAGGTTGGGTCAGGCGCAGCGAACCCAACAGAAGACGGATTGCTGGGTTTTGTCCCTCAACTCAACCTACAAGTACTGTGGTAAGAAATACAGATACCCGGAAAGGAATAAGCCATGAAATTTCGAACCTTCGTTCTTTGGGGAATGCTGGTTCCCTTAGTCTTCTGTGGTCTGGCCAATGGGGAAGAACTCCCCGCTGCTGAGCAGAAAGGCAGCACAATCTCACCGGGGAAAGCGTTTCTGTTTTCGCTGTTAGTGCCCGGAAGCGGGCAACTGTATGCTGGTGAGAAAAGGGGGATCGCTTTCCTTGCCTTAGAGGCGGTTGTGTGGCCCGCCTATTTTATCTGGAGACAAAAAGGAAAAGATGTAGAGAAAGACTACCAGGAATTCGCCGGCACCCACTGGGAATTTGACCATTACCAAGTCTGGCGTGACTACATGAAGACAACAGACGACAGGTTGAGCCATAGTTATGAAGAAGCCAGCCGGCAGCAGAAATACGAGATGATCGGCAAATACGATCAGTTCATCTTCGGATGGGACGATAGCGAACCTTCCCTGAGGGAACTTCAGAACCAAGGACGCCTGGAAGAGTATCCGCCTGATTCCCTGAAGAATGTTTATTCCTCCAATCGCGAGGAATACATGGATATGAGATATGATAGCAACAAATACCTGAAGCGAGCAGGTTGGTGTGTGGGAGCACTTCTGGCGAACCACATACTCAGTGCCATCGACGCCGCCCGCTGCGTCCAGCTTAAGAGAAAGGGACTCTCACTGGAAAAACGGGTAAGGGTGAGAATGGCGGTGAGGTTTGAAGGGGAAGAGGTTGTTCCCATGCTTTGTCTGTCCAAGAGGTTCTGAAGATGAACAGAGGAAAAAAGAGCGTTAAAAGCAGCAAAATAGGGAGAACGGCCTTTTTTGGTCTTTGGTTTCTACTTTTTGCTTTTCTTTCTCCCTTAGCCTGGGGGGCGCTCTCTACCTCCGAGTCCGGCGGGCCTTCTGTTCGTAAGGCGGTTTTTCTCTCTTTACTGCTGCCTGGGGCTGGAGAGTTCTATGCCGGGGACATGAAATCAGCCAAATCTCTCCTGGGGACAGAAGCGCTGATTTGGACAGCACATCTGGGACTTAGAGAGCATGGACGGTGGCTACGAGAGGATTATCGGGCCTTTGCCAGAATCCACGCTGGAATTGACCCGAGGGGGAAACCAGACAGCTATTTTGATGACATCAAATTCTACACCAGCAGCTGCCGGTACAACGAGCTTGCCTTCCGGGAAGATGGCCCTGAGGCCAGGTTCTATCCTCCCAACGCCTGGGAATGGAATTCCGAAGGCTCACGGCAGAGATACCGCTCACTGCGCAACAACAGCCTTCTCTCCTATCGCTGCGCCGGCTATATGATCGGAGCAGCAGTGGTGAACCGCATTATTAGCGCCATCAATGCAGCCCGGATAGTGCGTAAATCAAAGCGGCAGGTCGGAGAAGTCAACAGGGGAGATCTTCAGTTCTCTTGTTCTCTCCTACCCCCATCACTCATCATTCTTGAATTTAGGTGGTAAAAATGTCTATTTTCTCTGAGAGCATCAAAAAGACCACTCTTTTGCTGGGAGTAGTTTCTCTTCTGCTCCTTTTATGCGAAGGTGAACCTTCCGCCCAGCAGTTCGGCCAGAACAAAGTCAATTACCGTAAGTTTAACTGGTCTCACATTCAGACTGAACACTTCGACATCTATTTCTACACCGAGAGTTCTTCCACTGTAGACCAGGCAGCCCGGATACTGGAAGATTCCCATCAACAGCTTAAGAGGGATTTTCAGCATGAACTTCGCCACCGAGTCCCGGTGATTATCTACGCCTCCCATAACGATTTCGAGCAGACCAATGTGATATTACAGCCCATAGGAGCGGCCGTAGGAGGGTTTACTGAGCTTTTCAAAAACCGGGTAGTTGTGCCCTTTGAGGGTTCCCACGAGAAATTCCGTCATGTGCTGCACCACGAGTTAACCCATGCCGTCACCTTCGATATGCTCTACGGTGGCCTGTTGGAATCCATAGTGGGACGCCGATATACGTTTCAGTTGCCCCTCTGGGTAGCAGAGGGATTGGCTGAGTACGAGTCCTTAGGCTGGGAAACCGAGGCAGATATGGTAATCAGAGACGCAGTGGTCTCCGGATATCTTCCCTCCATTCAGCGGACAGGCGGATATTTGGTCTACAAAGCAGGGCAGTCGTTCTTCTATTACATCGCCCAGCAGTACAGCCGGGAGAAGATCGGTGAGTTTCTCTCTAACCTGGCAACCACCAGAAATGTTGACAAAAGCCTCAGGCTTTCTTTAGGATTGGGGGTAGAGGAATTAAACAAGAAATGGCATAAAGATCTACGTAAGCAGTACTGGCCGGAAATCGGAAAAAGGCAAGAAGCAGAAGAATTCGCCAAAAAGCTGACCAACCATAAAGAAGAGGGCTCCTACCTGAATGCCGCTCCCGCTTTTTCTCCTTACGCCGATAAGATTGCCTTCCTCTCCGACCGGAGCGATTATAAGGATATCTATCTGATGTCCGCTATCGACGGTACCATCCTCAATAGATTAGTCCAGGGAGAGAAAAGCGGCGAGTTCGAGGAGATGCACTGGCTCCGGGGCGGAATAACCTGGTCATCCGACGCTACCCAAATAGCCTTCGTGGCCAAAAGCGGCGCCCAGGATGTCCTCTACATCCAGAGAGTGAAGGGGAATAAGATCTTAAACCGGTATCGGTTTGACCTCGATGGGCTTTTCTCTCCTCATTGGTCTCCGGATGGAAAGAAAATCGTCTTCACCGGATTGGCCAATGGGGCAACTGACATCTACTCAGTAGAGCTAACTACCGGGGAGCTGTCTCAGTTGACCGATGACCCTTACGACGAGGCTGATCCCTGCTGGTCGCCCGACGGCACCAGGATTGCCTTCTCCTCCGATAGAAAACCGAATTCCACCTACCCTGATTCCACTGCTACTTTTGGTGACCGTAATATCTATGTACTGGATCTAAGTGAGCATAAACTAACTCAAATCACCACTTCTCCCTTCAGTGATCTCTCTCCCACTTGGTCACCGGATGCCAGAAGATTGGCCTTTTCTTCAGACCGAAACGGGATTTATAATATCTATGTGACCGATATTGCTGATGTGGACAGCATAAGGGTAGTGCCCGTTACTAATGCCCTGACCGGCTGTTTCCAGCCCGATTGGTCTCCGGATGGCAGGAAAATAGCCTTCTCGGCCTTTCAAGAAAGAGGCTGGGATATCTTCACCTTAGAGAGTCCGTTCCCCGAATTTGGGACAGAACTTGAGCCGACCCCTTTTCGTGTGGAAAAAGAGAGGTATCTAACCACCAAGGCTGTCTCGACCGAGGCGGACACAACCGAACAGCAAACACCTCTGCCTGCGCAGACTCCTATTCTTAAGAAATACAGGGCGAAA
>JAUWEO010000021.1 GCA_030608245.1 Candidatus Latescibacterota bacterium | reverse complement strand
AGCTTCTGTAGAATTTTCATCCTCTCCTCGTATTAAGCCCTATGGTAGAGACGACCCGCCGGGTCGTCTCTACTTCAAGTACGCGAATTCAATTGGATGCAGTGAGGTGTTGTGCGAGGTTCTATTGTTAGACAGAATTTGAATAATCACTGATGGCTCCTTTCAGCCAAACTCCTCTTCCAGATCGTAGACATCTTCGAAGTCTTTCAGGTCATCTTCTTTCCTCTTTGCCATCAAGCCAGCGTCCACTAAAGCGAACACAATCCGACCGAAGTCCTCGGTCCCTGTTATCCCCCAGCACTCAAAGACAGTCTTGGCCATAGGGCCATATAACTCCTTGGCATATTCCTTGATCCCCTCCAATAGCTCTCTGGCGGTTATGTGTCGCCTAACGGGAAGTTCATTAAGCGTGTACTCTAAGCCAAGATAGACAAAAAAATACGCTTGCTGGTCATACCTGCCACTTCTTGCAACCAGTTCTTCTATCTTCTCTGAAAGTTTCTCCTCTGGATCCATTTAGCCTCTCTCGATCGTTGAACAATAGCCACCACTCCAATCACTTCTTGCTTCTCTTGGGATCAAAAAACCATTTTGCCTCACCCACGGGTCTCTTCTGGTAAGATAAAACCAGCCGGAGATATTTTGTCTGTTTGTCCAAAAGCCTTTTGCCAAAGAAGGTCACCCGAGGAAAATACAGGTTCACAGTTCGGCGTATCTGGCTGATTTCGATGGGCAAATTGGAGTGTGGCGAATAGATCTCCCTCTCTTCTGTGCTGACCTCTCCCTTCTGAACGGCTAAGGGCTCGTACATCACATCCTGATCATCTTCCAGATATATTGTCCAGAGTTCTGGTTCCAGGGAATGCTCTGAAAAGTGAGATTGGAGCCTCAGTTCTATCCTGAATTGGTCTTCAGAGTGGTGTTTATCCTCATATTTCTTGTATGCTTCTTCGCAGGAGAGCGATTCTTCTTCACAGGTTTTCCTGACCCAGGCATTTATCATCTCTTCTCCATAAAGCGCAGCTGCAACTTTGACCAACCCCAGGTCGTGAGGCTTCAAAAAAGGTGGCAGATTAGAATCTGACTCCTTGAATAAGGGATCAGGTATAGTAAAGTTAGCTGTCCATTGTGTCTTTACCTCTTCAAATGGCCCAATTTTTTCCGAAGTCTCCAGGGTGACAATTCTCACATTAGGCAGCCCATGATAGGGTTGTCCACATTGCAGAAGGAAAAAGAACAGCGGAAGAATCGCGATATTTAGAAACCTTTTATCCAAAAATGACTCCCTGTTGTTGAGTTTTGTTCCCAACAACACAGGGGAGAGAAAAGAGGGTTGATCTCTTGTGCTTTCAGGTTTCTTCTCCCACAGGATTTATCAATGTACCGATACTTTCGACCTCGGCTTCTACGACATCGCCGGGCTTCAAAAACTCTCCCCGTGGAGCACCGGTCCCCGAGGGAGTACCAGTAGCGATTATGTCTCCTATCTCCAGAGTCATTATCTGAGAGATAAATTCGATGACCTCTGACACGGGAAACAGCATATTTGCAGTACTGGAATCCTGTTTTACCTCTCCGTTGACCTTCAGTCGGATACAGAGGTTCTGCACATCTTCAATTTGCTCTTTCAAGACAATACAGGGGCCACAGGGGGCAAAGGTGTCCATACACTTTCCGTGAAACCAATCAAAGAAGGGATCCCACTCCCGAGATTCTCGCCCTTTCTTCAGTTCCAGTTCCCTGGCGGAGATGTCGTTGAAAACGGTATAGCCTGCTATATGATGCTCAGCTTGCTCTTTCGAGATGTATTTCCCTGATCTCCCAATTACTACCGCCAATTCTACCTCCCAATCGATATCTCTCCAAACCTTAGGAAGCAAGATCTGCTCTTTGTGGCCTATAAGAGTGGTAGTGGGCGGTTTCAGAAATACCCAAGGGGTGGTTTGTTCTCTCCTTATTTGCTTCCAACCTGACTCTGTTATGTGTTCTACATAGTTGCCGGCCAGGCAGAGTATCTTGGGCGGTCGAGGAACAGGCGGGTAAAACCTAACCTCCTGGGAAGAGAAAATAACCTCCTCGCCCAAAGGATCGGAGACTTCTGTGCCTGATAGAACATCTTCCAAGAATTCAGCCACTTTTCGGGCTGCTCTGATTGCCTGTTCTCCCAGCTCCAAGAACTGCAGCATATTTAGCTGTCTTTCAAAGGGCGTCAGTCTGCCCACTTTTTGGGCATACAGGGCATACCCTCTATTCAGATCTGTCAGCTTCTGCCCTGAATACAGACATAGCCTCTCTTTGCCTTTTGCTTCAACTGTAGCCAATCGCATATTTACCTTTCGTTTAGCTGTCTTGTTTCATTAAAAGCTAAAGGACATCTTCTCCCCCACTCTGCTACAACTCTGCCCTATTCCTTCAGACTGCTTGCCTTGTATATCCTCTCCTCAGTGATTATCCATTCCACTCTCATATCTTGGGAATCAGGTTCAATTCGATCCACTATCTGAAACTGATAGGCCAGAGCAACCGAAGAAGGCGAGCACGAAAAAACAGCAAGTTCGGATAAGAAACGGTCGTAAAATCCTCCTCCCATACCTATCCGGTTGCCCCGGAGGTCAAATGCCACCCCAGGTAGGATAACTAAATCAATAAGCTTCAGGTCGATGGACCTCAGGTACTCTTGCTTTGGCTCTCTCAAACCCGAAGGTTTCTCTTCTAACTCTTCAAGACTTCTTATCTGTGAACAGCTGACCGTTCTCCTTTCAAAATCAGTGACCGGCACTACGACCCGTTTTCCTTCCTCCAGTGTCTGTCTAATTAGACCGTAAGTATCCACCTCTCCCAGCTTGGACAATGACACATAGCAGTGGATCGCCTTAGCTCTTCTGTACAAGGGAAAGCTCAGCAGTTTATCTATGATGAACCCGCTTTTATGCCAAATTTGGTCTCTGGACAGACCCTTTCGCTGAGCTAGAAGATTTCGTCTTATCTCGCTCTTTTCGTCTTCCAAGAGCTTAGCTCCACCAGAAACCTCAGCCATAGTCCTTTCCCTCTGAGTTAAGCTTGTAGGGCGAAGCCATATCTACAAATCCAATGACTCGATGGCCTGCTATCGTTTTTTAGCTGCTTTTCACCCGTTGCTTGAGAGTCGTCTTATATTTTCTGAGGGCGCTGAGACTTTTGGAGTCCAGGGCTTTGAATATGGGAACCTTCCCGTAAGCTTTTGAACTATCAAGTCTTGAGGTTGCTTTGGTCTGTGGCCCGTTCTCAAGGAAATCGAAGTTGTTCAGATGTTTAGCTCCCAATTTCTCAACTGCCTTTCCTAACCTTTCGTCAGCAGTTACTACCCTGACTGAACCCTTGCGCATCTTCTGTCTAACTAAGGCTTTTATGGCCGAAGCCACATTTTGCTTTTCTCTGGTAAAGAAGACTTTGACTTTGGAGATTTTCCCTGTCTTCTCGTAAGTGGATGCAAGGGATGCGTCGAAAACGACACTCACTACCTTACCGCTGACCTTTCGGTAGCCTTCAAGTTTGCGGATTAGCTCATCTCTGGCCTCCTCTGGCTGATCAGAAGAAACCAGTTTAGAGAACCGCGGCACAGCCAAAAGCATATAATGACCGTCAACTAATATCTCTTCCAACTTACCTACTCCTTTCCCTTAAATGCTTGTGTGAGTTAAGCCTACAATTACGCAAGATCACTGCGGTGACTTCAAACCTCCTCCAGGGGATGACCGGTCGCCCTACCGGGGAATTGTTGCCGAATCAAATGTCACAATCAGTGCAGCGAACCGTTCCTCACTTCCGTTTTTTTGTATAGAACTCCTGCAGCTTTTTTTCTACATACGGGGGCACAAATTTGCTCACATCTCCACCCAGTCTGCTTATCTCCTTAACCAGAGTGGAACTCAGATAGCTGTATTCGTTATTGGTCATAAGGAATACGCTTTCAAAATCGGGGTCCAGACTTCGGTTGGTCAAGGCCATCTGGAACTCATATTCGAAATCGGTCATGGCCCTCAATCCTCTGATGACAGTGTGGATATTCCGGCGTCGGGCTTCATCCACCAACAGCCCGTCAAATGACTCCACGGAGACTTTATCCCAGTGGGCAGTGGTCTGCTTTACCATATCTACCCGCTGTTCAACAGAGAAAAGAAAGGACTTTGGGGGACTGGAGACAACCAAGACAACCAGCCGGTCGAAAACGGAAATAGCCCTCCCTATGATGTCTAAATGCCCGTATGTTATCGGGTCAAAAGCACCTGGATATAGTGCTTTCTTCAAATTAGCCTCCTTTCCTCAGTAAAGGATACGAGGAGAAGTTAGCCAAAAACTTGCAATTCACACAGAGTTCCCAAAGAAATACATTGAAAAAGTTGAAACTTGTCCCTTTTTGTAAATTTGTCTCTGTGTGCTTGTAGTCTCAAAATGCAACACTTAGGGCTAATCCTCTCCCCCTGCAGGGCTGGCTATCCAGAATGCCACCCTGCTGTCTCTGTAAGTTTTCCTAACAATCGCTCTGTAGCTGGCTACAGTATCGGGCACCTGTTCGTCCTTCCTGAACCTGGTCACCACCACTCCTTCCACTGCCAGCATATCCGAGGTGGAAAGCTCTCCTAATATCCGGGTTGATATTCGCTGGCTGTAAGGGGGATCAGAAAAGATAATGTCGAATCTCTGTTCCTTGTCCGCCAGTTTTTTTATCGCCGCACAGGACTTGACGCAGAGGACTTTGGCCCTGTGCTCCCATCGGAGTGTCTTGAGGTTCTTCTCGATGGTATCTACAGCCTGTGGGCTAACATCAACGAAAATCGTCTCTCGAGCCCCTCTGCTTAAGGCCTCGATGCCCAAACTGCCCGATCCAGCGAAAAGGTCCAACACATAAGCATCCTTGGCTCTGCAACCAAGTATATCAAAAATAGCCTCCTTTATTTTGTTGGTGGCAGGGCGAGTCTTTAAGCCCTTGGGAGATTTAAGGATACGCCCTTTAGCTTCTCCGGCAACTACCCTCATCATTGGCCCTCCCCAAACGGATATTCGCACCTACCATCCCGGGGGGTGAACAGAACGGAAAAGCCAAGATATTCGGCAGAAAAAATCTGACTCCTGCGATTATCACTCCTGTTTCCAGCTTGCCCTTTCCTCGCTAACCCATCCATGCCTATTAGGGCAAGAAAGTTTGTAATGAGTAGAATCTGGCATATCCAGAATAAAAGGAGAATCGTTCAGGGGACAGGTGAAGTTCAAGCTATCTCCAGAAATTTCTGTCAGCTCAGATACATATCTTCCGTATTGAGCGAAATATTTCTCCTGCGCTTTCGCCATCTGCTCTAGTCGCCATTGACAAACCTGCCGGATCTCACTCTGTTTTTTTGTCTTGTATCCAGGGATAACAATAATCGCCACTAAAACAAGAGCTAAAATGACAATTAGAAGTTTTCGCACTGCTGACCAGTTTAACATCTGAACACTCCTTTGTTCATTTTCTCTGCTGTACCTCAATTAAGGGAATCAATTTTTCGAGGTTCTTGGCACCTATTCCTTTCACCCTCTTGATATCTGCCACAGTCTGAAAGGAACCATTCTCTTCTCTCCACTGGATGATACGCTGGGCTATCTTGGGACCAATCCCAGGCAAGGAGGTTAATTGCTCTACCGTGGCAGAGTTGATGTCCAGCCTCTCTGCCGAGCAGTAGGCCAGCGAATCTGGTGAAGGCGGATTAACCGGGACAACTCTCAGATCAGCGAATTTCCCAGGACTATGGTACTTCCAAAGGGAAATAGCCCCTCCCACTAACAGACAGAACACCAAAAAACAGACGGCAATCTGCTCCTTCTTGGTTAAAGAAAACACCTCACGCCTTTCTTCTTTGATTTCTGTTCACTGCTTAGTCGAATCTTATCTCTCCCCAGAACCCTAACTCTCGCACCTTGCGAGTGGTGTTCCTCAGTTTATCCTTTCGATCTGAAACTTCCACCTTCGCCCCGCCGGTGAACTTGCGGCTGAACTGATAGCTCATCTTTGAGCTCACCGACCAGCTTCGCTCGTTCTGTTGAGGCATGGGAGGCTGTAGTCCGAGTCCTATCTCTCTGTAATTGTCTTTTAAAACAAACGTAGCAGCTAAATCCAAATTACTCTTCAACTGAAGCTTCCCCCATAAGGGAAGTCTAATTCCTCGCTGGGCACTAAGCGAATAGCTGAGAGAAAGCGTCAAATCGGAAGTTCTTGCGTTACTGGTTCCACTGACCCGCCCGTTCCTAAAATCGGTGCCTGAGGAAGAACTGGTGCTGAAATCCAAGGTAGACCCGAGGCCGTTGTTCCAGGTCGCAACCCAGCCTAACAGAGGACTGAATTTGCTCTTCTGTGAGCTGGAGAGAAGATCCTCTCCTCGAAGCTCCGGGGCCCCTTTCTTGGAAACCTCCCGCTGATAGCTCGTATTCAGATCTGAGTTTCTGACCAGGTCCTTAAGAAAAGGCAATCTCTGCAAACCATCCCACTTGAGAGTGATCCCCGGCAAAGTAAGCGTACGGTTGCTGATATAGCTGCTGGAAGTCTTATTGGCAGAATAGTCGTATCCGCATTTCGCCTTAAGGCTAAGACGAGAGAGAAGCTTAATCCCGGTGCTAATCTCTGCCTTACGGGAAGAAGAACTGCTGTTCCGCTGGCTAACTGAGGGATCGCTCTCCACCTTCGACTTTTGAGAGACGCCCAACTGATAGCCCAGTTGAGGACGCTTCAGAAGACCGAAGTCCCTGGAACTGCGGGTGTAAGAATATGACCCACTGAGGGGTTGGATCTTCTTGCCGATTCCCTTCAATTTCAAACAATCCAGCAATTGTGGTAACTGCAAGGTCAATCTGGCAGAGAGTGTGCCTTTGGCCTGGGCGTCCTTTCCCCTTCGCTCTGCAGCCTGGAACCGAGAGCGGCTTTCCTCGGTGTAAGTGGCTTGATAGGAATAGTCCTGCCGTACCCAACCCGGTCCGCCAGGGCGAAAATTGACAGAAACCGTTTGATCCCGATGTAGTTCATCTCCTAACCGCAAGTCCGATAAGCTTAAATCCACATTGGTGCGGAGATCTCTCTTGGTCTTCATAGCATATTCCCAGGAGAGACCTTCCAATAGACCCCAGTTTAGATTCCAACTCTGATTCAAAGTGAAGTTATGTTTCCTCGTCGAAGCTCCGTATTGATTTTGGGAACGAGAACCGGAATTGTCCGCTGTAGCTGAAAAGGTAAGTTTGGTAGGCAGGTAGTAGAATTTCCTCTTCAGGATGGTAAGGGATTTCTTGCTCCGGGGCGAAAGGTCGTAACTGAAGGCTCCCCGATAAGACCAGTTACTGCTTTCAGGGGCCTGAGGAGACCTGCCTTGCTGTCCATCAAACGAGAGATTGCCACTCATGCGATCCAGTGTCCAGCAAACGAAGGGGTTAGCAGCAGTTTTCTGCTTACGGAAAGAAACGGTAACAGTCCTTTTCTCGCTCTGTGTCCTTTCCCTATCTGGATCGCTCAACACCACATCGGAGAAGGGCTTAAGTCTCGGACGAGACAGAGTTTTCTGCCAGGAAAAACCGACCGGAATCGACACTCCCCAACCGACAGGGAACAACTTATCCAACTTTAAATCGGCGCGCACATTCTGGGAGATATTGTCGCTGCCCGACCCGATCTTTTCTCTCAACCCATGAAATTCGCTGTCTTTCTTAGAATAGTTACAACTTAAGCTTAAAATATCTGCGAACTTAGCATCTACACCTAAACGCCCAGCAACTCCTCTCTTGTTTCTGGCTTCGGTTAGCCGAAGTTCATCCACCCAGATTTCGCCGGAGATCGGAGCAATTCCGGGGTTAATAATCCCCAGCTCAAATCTCTTAACAGAGGACAACGAGGGGTTCCCTTTCAGGGAGTATCCCATCTGTGCAGCCCTGGTCGAATCCACCCCGCCTCCTTTCAACTGGGTAATCTTCACCAAATCAATCTCAACGTCGTTCCAACCCGACCGGGTGGAAGTCAAGACCTGGTAGTAGTTATCCTCATCGGTACCGAACCGGATGAAAAAATCGACGCCGCTCTGGTCTCCATGGACAAATACGCTCATTTTCTCATAGTTGGTGTAATCCTGTTTCTGAAAGAGAGTTCGATAAACAATAGCCTTGTGTCCAGGTCCCAGTTCGGTAAATTTGAGTACCAACGCCTGCTCTTTCCGAAGGACTCCAGTCAAGGGATCTTTTTCCTCTTTCACTCCCGGAGGCGAGGTGTAATCCGCGTTCTCCTGGGTATTCTTCACCGTTACCTCTAACCCTTCCTCAGGGCCAACGGGCAGTTCCTGCCAATCATTTCCCACAACATCTATTGAGACAATCTGGATAGCTGTCTCCATATCGGTACCAACTACCCATAGCCTAACGAATTCAATCTGAGTAGAGTCAGGGGATCCCACCTTAGAGTGCAGGCCGGTTCGCCAGAGGGGAATCTGGAGCAATCTCCAGCCGTTAGATTCAGTGCCCTGGATCAGAAATTGACCGGGACTTCCGCCAACTGGCCCATCGGTAAAAAGATCAATTGTATAATTGTAGTCATCGTTATCTAAGTCTATATATCCATTGTTATTGATATCCTCCGTATCAGGCTTTTGACCCCTGTCAGGATCGGCCCTGTTCCCCTGGGTGCCGTTGATGCGGCTGTAGTCATGTCTATGTTCGTAACTATAGCTCCAGTTATCACCGTTGGGATCAGGATTGGTCTGGGGATCGTAGCCGGGTTCATCTTGGTCAAAAAGCCCCTCTAAGCCCGTGTCTTCGTCTTCATCTAAAATTCCATTTCTCTGGCCGTAACGCAGCCTGTCTTCGGTATCCAATTGCCCATTGTGGATAACATCTTCACTGATCCGACCCAGGTCAATGCTAAGAATACCCTGTTGGCCCTTTACCCATATCTCTAAGAATTTATCTCTGGAGAAGTCCTTAGTTCCACCCCGGAGGGCACGCATAATACCGGCCCACCAGTCTGAACGGGGAGTAGATTCCAGAAGGTGATATCCTGTGCTCCGCTGGGGAGTGACCTCAAGATTGAGCACATGGACCTCACTCTCGCGGGCGCTGGTATGGCGACCAGGCCAAATCTGTTGCACCGGCACCTTTTCCCAAGGATTGTACCAGATCAGTCGCCCTCGATCATCCTCACTAGTTCCCGCCGGCACACTGGATATCGTCCACAATGACCTAAGAATACCCAATGACACTCGATTAACACTCACTTCGAAATCATCGATAAATGCCTCGCCCAGGGTGTTCTGATTGGGTAAACTCACGGCAATCTCTCCCGTGAGGTTAAACGAGGATGTAGCATCGGTTCTGATCAAAGGCAAAAGGTTCACCGCCTGAGTCATAAACCGGGGGCTGAACCTCAGGTCAAAATTGGTATCCCAAAGCACGGTACGAGTCGGCTCTCCGCCAACCTTCACCCGCTTTTCAACTGCCGTTTCACTGTTGTACAGCAAGGTCATTCCGGCGGAAGACTGGCCCCAGAATTTGCGCTCTCCCCGCAGACCTAGGAGAGTTTTCCGCTGAGGCATAAAGAAAGGCTTGTATTCATAATCTATGACCAGGTCGGCCGCCGGGTTCAACACCTCATCAGTGTAAAAGGTGATGTCACCAGTGTAGTAATTGATCTGATAGTCAACACCCCGCTGAAGTCTCCGTTGATTGAGGGTAACCACCTCTGTACCTTCAATGATTCCGAACTGTCCCAGGTTGAACTTTGTCTGTCTGCTCCTGTATTTCACCTCTATGAAATATCGACTCGCTTCTTTCAGAGTCTGCAGGTCACGGGACTGATATATCGGAGGGATCTTCACTCTTAAGGAACTTTCCGAACCAGGATTAAACGGCTCCAGATCAGGAAAGATCAACTCTCCTCTCTGGCGGTTGATGATAGTCTCATCCAGATCGATCAACCCATCGGGAGGGGAACCGAGTTGCTCTCCGTGTTTATCTAATCCAAAGATGCGTAGGTAGGGTATTCCATCCTGAGAATCCTCTGGCTGCGCTCCGGCGACATCTTTGTATATCTTCAGCTCAAACCCCTCGGGAGAAATATCTCTTGTTCCCAGGTTATAGACATTTCGCCATTCATACTGCCAGCTTGGGTCTTCCGATCTTTCCTTTCTGGTTTTTATCAGCTTCAGGGCAATATCTTCTGTTTCGCCAGGTCGATAATCTATGTCGCCGTGGGTCGTACCGTTGGCCGTCCTGTAGGCCACCGCCAGAACGTACTCATCCGCAACAGCCGAGCTCAAAGCAATATAACCCAAATTTCTATGAATAAAGTATTCTGTAGGATCAAGCAGGTGAAACCATCCTCGCACAGAATCTGCCACCCCTTCACTGGCAGAGTCCAGGTAGATAGCCCGTCCTGGCATTGCCTGCATTTCTATGTCATTGTTAGACTTATTATCATCTATATATATATCAATATCTTCTATCTTATACGCGGGATCAAAACTCACTACTCCGTATTGATCTCTGTTATTCTTGAACTGATTTAGATAGAAAGAGTCAAAGAAGAAATAAACCCTTCGCAGATACTGGTAATCTCTTATCTCTTTTGTGCTTTCCTTGGCTAACCCCCGGAAGGTCTTCCTGTGGGTGGCCCCTTTCTCCTGGCTGGCTATTATCGTCAGGTCCAGTGGTCCCAGTTTCTCTTTGGCTCTGATGCCGAACAGCCCTTTATGCTGCCCACTGTATCCCACAAACTGTGTTCCAGGCAGCGAAAGCATTGTATTGCCAGCCTCTATTTCTTGGGTAATCCGGTCCTCGTCGCCATCATATCTGATCTTAATCGAGCTCTCCAGGTTGGTCTCTCTCTCGCTGTCTTGATCCATCTGGATGTGAATCCTCTCGCCGACAGTGCCTTCGATCCTAAGCCTTGACCTCTGCTCCATATTCAAGGCAGGGAATTTTGAGGGCCTGAAGGTGGAAGTTACTGCCAGGCCTTCCGTCCACTCACTCCTGCCGGAGATACTTATCCTCCTGCTTCCTGTAACCTTAAGAGAGCTGCCCTGACCGATAAGATCACCGATAGCCTTGGGAAATTTAACCGGAATTTCTATCTCCAAAGAAGGAAACTCTCTGTCTCTCTGCTGTCCGCTTGTTCTCTTGTCCCTTCTGTTCTCCTGCCAGCCTGAGTAGAAGCCCTCTCTTAATCTGTCTTGCATGAAATGGTCTATATCTACAAAAAACGAAGGTTCATATTGCCGGTCAGCCAACACCTTCCGAATCTTAACCTTCTGAACCCCAGTTTCGACTGTTACCTCGGTTTGTAGAAGACCTATATCATCCAGAATAGGGAGAGAAAATCCTAAGGAATGGTATCTGTGGGCTGTGTAGGCATTCTCCCTTTGCTCGAAGAATAATCCCTTGGCCCACAGGAAAGCGGGACTTAAAACAAGGCAGGCTGAAATCCAAACGAATAATATTGTTTTGGCCCAGTGGTGAGGAATGAAGACTTTTCCCAACTTTTTTATCCTTGAGATGTGTTGCTCAGATTTTAATACCCTTCAATTTCTTTAGCTTTTTACAATAAGTCTACCCCCTTTCGGATAACACTCCGAATCTCCTTTAGATAACAGCCGTGTATCTAAGACAAATTAAGAGATCAATGTCAAATTTTCCAGCGGAAGTCGTCGATTGACACTGAACTCTCACCTGAGGTAGCTATCCATATTGGTCTGAGGGGAAAATACTTCCCTAACACGATTGGGTAATATAATACCACAACTGTTTTAAAATATCAAGAAGAAAATTTGTTTTCACTTGGTTCTCAACAGAAAATTCTTGCCTGAAGATAGAAAATCAGTATATTGAAGGCGTACCTGTTTCGATGCCAGAAAAGCCCGTTTATCTGAATAGTGGTATCTCTTTTTTTGAAAATGCACCATATAGGCAGGGTTAAGAATGCCAGTCATTTAAACGTAGGACAACTGAAATGGTGATACTGTATCGCTACATTCTCAAGGAGTACACTGGTCCTTTCTTCCTGGCATTATTCATCATAACATTCATCCTCATCTTAGACTTACTACGTGAGATGAGTGATCTTATACTGCGCAAAGGGATTGGAATCCAGATCGTCTCCGAGGTTTTCTTCTACAGTTTAGCCTGGATGTTAGCCCTTTCTGTACCAATGGCTGTTTTAGTTGCCACTCTGATGGCCTTTGGAAGGCTCTCGGCAGACAACGAGATTATTGCCATGGAAACGAGTGGGGTGGGCCTTTCTCGGTTGATTCTGCCTGTTTTGGCTGTCTCGATAATTTTAGCAGTCCTTCTGGTTGTGTTCAACAACGCTGTCCTGCCTGAATTTAACCATCGATGCCGTATTCTTATATCGGCCATTCACAGGAAAAAGCCTGCCCTATCTTTTAAAGATAAAGAAGGCTTATTTATCAACGATATTCCCGGCTACAGCATCCTCATCAAAAAGGTGGATCAGCGACATTCAAAGATTCAGGGGATCACAATATATCAAAGAGGCGGCCGGGAATCTCCCCTGGTCATTCGGGCAAAAAGTGGACAGGTAAAATACCATAAAGACGAAGATATACTCACCTTAATCCTCTATGATGGGGAACTGCATCAGATTGACGAACAGAACCCTGACCGGTACATCCGCACCAAGTTCAAAAAACATCTGGTTCGCATCGGTGAAGTGGGAAATAAACTCCACACCAAGAGCTCCGAATATAGAGGCGATCGAGAGATGAGCACCAAAATGATGCAGGAAAAAATCGCAGCGTATCGCCAACAAATAGAGAGCTATCAGATAGAGATGGAAAATATTATCAACAGCCATTTTAATGGACACCCTCCTGGCAAAATTCCGAAACTTACCTTCTTGTCTTCCTCCGAATTAACCCCGGAGCAGCGGAGGGCATTGGTAAAGTTCAGAACCCGATCTCAAGAGATAGAGATCCGGCAGAGAAACATAAATAAATATTCGGTCGAGGTACATAAAAAAATACTCCATTCCAGCTGCCTGCATTGTCTTTACCCTGGTGGGTGTTCCTCTGGGAATTATGGCCAAACGGGGGGGCATGGCTGTGGGCTTCGGAATAAGCATCGGCTTTTTCCTGCTCTACTGGGCATTCCTTATCGGAGGAGAAGAATTGGCCGATCGGATGATTATACCTCCTGCCCTGGCCATGTGGGC
>JAUWEO010000032.1 GCA_030608245.1 Candidatus Latescibacterota bacterium | reverse complement strand
AGGCCAGTGTCTTTGCCTTTTGAGCAATAATGTCGATCTCACCCTTTCGGGTTCGATAGTTTCTCTCCAAGATCCGGAATCCCTTTCGGAGGAGAAACTGTGCAGCTAACTCCTCACCTCGGTTGCCGGTGGTTTTTCTGTTCGAGGAGACTCGCCGGCTCGTTTCTTCGATCAACAGGATTCCACCCCCTTGAAACACCGACGATGTAGAAAGCAGGGGCCGTGCCTCCTAATGGCCTCCAGATGTTCTTCAGTGCCATAGCCTTTGTGGCTGGCGAATCCATAAACTGGAAACAACAGGTCATATTGTTTCATCATCCTGTCTCTACTAACCTTAGCCACTATTGAGGCGGCGGCAATGGAGGCAGAGAGGCTATCTCCAGCGACGATTCCTGTTTGGGGAATGTTCTGGTTGGGAATTCCTCCTCCGTCGACCAATAAATACTGGGGGATAGGGGTTAGAGATTCGATGGCCTGGTTCATCGCCTTATGCGTTGCTTGGAGGATGTTAATCCGATCGATCTCTTCGGCGTGGACGACTCCAACTCCCACAGCTATGGCTATCTGATGGATAAGCTCAAAAAGTGTTTCTCGCTTTGCCGGATTGACTTTCTTGGAATCGTCTAATCCGGGGAGAGTCACCTGGTGAGGTAGGATGACAGCCGCTGCTACTACCGGCCCTGCCAGGGGGCCCCTTCCTGCTTCATCTATCCCAGCGACCCAATCTATACCCTTCTTCCAGAGTCTGCGTTCAAAGTGAAGAAGTCTCTCTAATCGCTGTTTTTCCAGCGCTTCTTTCTGACAACGTCTACGCCATCTTTCCGCTACAGCCCTGACCCCGCGGCGAGAATCTCTCTCTAACAGAAAAAGCAAGGGTCCTTCCAGGCTTTCCTTGCGGGCAACATAGAGCCGGATTTGCTGAACGGTCATCCGTGCTAGGTCTGTAGATATGGAGAAATCTGACTTCTTTTTTCCTTCAGTCATCATCTTTGATACATATTTTACCTGGAAGAATTGAACATTGAAAAACACCGAAGAGTAATTTTTACAGAGATTTTCTCCTGTGGGGACTCCGTGTTCTCTGCGTCTATGGTGTATTCTAAGGAACTTAGAGGAACGAGGATCCGTAAGCGATGGGAATGGGCTATTTGCCGGGAATTCTCTTTCGGGTGGATATCAAAAGTATATTTCGCAGTTCCTCCGGACCTCTGGCCTTTGACCAACTTTTCTCAAATGCTGGTTCCTGGGTAACCTGGGCAATTGCCGTGAGAGCACGGAGGTGAAAATTCCGCTCATCCCGAGTGCCCACTAAGATGAAAGCAGTGTGAACCGGAGGCACAGAAGCAGAGAAGGAGACGCCTTCCCTACATCTGGCCAACAGGAGGTCAAATTTGTGATTTCCCTCTATTATGATATGAGGCACAGCCAGTCCTGGATGGAGAGCGGTGGTGGATTGTCTCTCCCGTTCCATAAGCAGGTCAAACAGCCTCTTGGGTTCTATCCCTACCCGAGGAGAAAGCTCCTTTGCCACCTCCCGGAAAAACTCTTCTAATGGCAGCGGCCCTTTTGTATCTAAGATAGCGCAGTTCTTAACCAAGCGGTCAAACCTGTCTTCAATGATGTTGTCCCGCTCAATCAGGATGTCCCTTAGTTCATCTTCCAGACCACCGGTCACCAATTCCTTTGCAGTAACTCGTTCGACAACATGCATAAGCGCCGACTGCCGTTTCACATTAGGTCGGACATAAATCCAATACCAAACCGCCCCCAGACCGATAAAGCCGCCGGTAATCGCCAGGGGGATGGCTCCCATTTCAAAGATAAGAAATCCGTATCCCACAATTCCTAATATCTGAATCCAGGGATAGAGGGGAGAACGGAATTTCGGTCGATAACTCTGTATCTTGCTCTCTCGCATAACAATAAGTGATACATTTACAAGTAGAAACAATAGGATTTTTAGAGTAGATGCAGTCTTGACCAAATCCTCCAGACTTAAGAATAGGATAACGATAATCATAAAAGCAGTGGTGAAGATTATGGAAACATGAGGGGTTTTGTATCTGCCGTTTATTTTGCGAAAAAATCTGGGTAAGAGGTAATCCCTACTCATGGCCATAGGATCCCGAGAGGCAGTTAGGATCCCGGCATTGGCCGTGGAGATAAAGGCCAAGAAGGCAGCAATGGCCAATACCACGCTTCCCCCATTTCCCATGAAGGTGCTGGCGCCAAGCGAGATTGGGGTAAGAGAGCCTGAGAGTTCTGGGAAATCGAGCAATCCTACCGTGGTAAAAACAACTGTAGCATAAAGAATCATTACGATACTGAAGGCAAGAAACATCCCCAGAGGTATATTTCGCCCCGGATTTTTTACCTCTTCCGCAACACAGCATATCTTTGTCAATCCCCCGAAGGAGACAAAAACAAGACCTGCGGTAGCAAAAACCGACCCCATCCCAAAAGGCATCAGCGGTGCATATCGCTGTGGTTGAATAAGTAGAAAGCCGCGAAGAACATACAAGACAAGTATACCGATGAGAGAAAGAACTAATGCTATTTGGAATCTCCCGGTATGTTTAACACCCACGATATTAACAAACATAAAGAAGAGACAGCATCCAACGGCAATAAGTTTTATCTGTGCCTCGGTGATATTGGGACTGATCAGTGTGGCAAATATACCTATTCCCACCAGGGCAAAGGCGCTTTTGAAGCTTAAGGAAAACCAACTGGCAAGTCCCCCAAAGGTACCTGCAGGAGCTCCCATACTTCTCTCAATAAAGAAATAGACCCCCCCTGCTTTGGGCATAGCAGTAGCCAGCTCCGCCTTGGCAAGCATGGCTGGCAGAACCAAAATGCCGGCCAAAATATAGGAAAAGACCACAGCAGGCCCAGTCTTTGCGTATGCCAAAGCGGGCAAAATAAATAATCCGGAGCTTATCATTGCTCCGGAGGCAATAGAGAAGATATCAAGCAGGCCCAGCTCTCTTTTGAGACCTTTTCCTTTCAAGGTGTTTCACTCCTGTGGTTGTGGCATTAAAAAGCCCCAGCCTCTCTTATTGGAAAAGCTGGGGCCTGAGTCTGTTCACTTTTTGTCGTCGTCTACAACCTCGTAGTCAGCCTCTACCGGGCCTTCACCTTCCTTCTTCTCTTCGGTTTTAGTCTCGGTTTCAGGCTGAGGTCCAGCCTGCGCCTGTTGTTCTGCTGCCTTCTTGTACATCTCCTCAGCTATCTTATGAGAGGCCTGGGTAACCTGTTCCATCGCATCTCGAATTATCTGAACATCGGAACTTTCCAGCACCTTTTTCAGATTCTCCACCGCCTCGTTGATCGTATTCTTCTCTTCCTCTGAGACCTTATCGCCGTATTCTTTGAGGCTCTTCTCGGTGGTGTAGACCAGTTGATCGGCTTGATTTCTTGCCTCCACCAGTTCTTTTTTCTCCTTATCCTCTTCAGCGTGGGCCTGGGCATCTTGAGCCATCTTGTCTATCTCTTGTTCGGAGAGTCCACTGGAGGCCTGGATCTTGATGCTTTGTTCTTTTCCCGTTGCCATATCCTTTGCGGAGACATGAACGATGCCGTTGGCGTCGATGTCAAAGGCGACCTCGATTTGGGGAATGCCTCGGGGAGCGGGCGGAATTCCCACCAAATCAAATCTGCCTAAGGTACGGTTGTCAATGGCCATTGCCCGTTCTCCTTGCAGCACATGGATGTTCACCGCTGTCTGATTGTCCGCCGCAGTGCTGAAGACCTGACTCTTTCGGGTAGGGATAGTAGTGTTTCTTTCTATCAGTCTGGTCATCACATTGCCTAAGGTCTCGATCCCTAAGGAGAGCGGGGTTACATCCAGTAATAATACATCCTTAACCTCGCCGGACAAGACAGCCGCCTGGATAGCTGCTCCTATAGCCACTGCTTCATCGGGATTGACGCTCTTGTTGGGAGTTTTGTTAAACAGTTGCTTTACTGTTTCCTGTACGACAGGCATACGGGTTGCTCCTCCCACCAATATGGCCTCATTGATGTCTGCAGGGGTGAGTTTAGCATCTTTCAATGCCTGCCGGCAAGGTTCAACAGTCCTCTGGACTAAATCGTCTACTAACTGTTCCAGTTTTGCTCTGGTTAAGGTCATATTGAGGTGCTTGGGCCCTGCCTGGTCTGCGGTAATGAAAGGGAGGTTAATGGTGGTCTGTAGGGTTGTGGACAGCTCACACTTGGCTTTTTCGGCGGCCTCTTTCAATCGCTGCAGTGCCATTTTGTCTTTTCTGAGATCGATTCCCTGCTCTTTTCGGAATTCCTCGGCCATCCAGTCGATGACCCGTTGGTCGAGGTCGTCTCCTCCCAGATGGGTGTCTCCGTTAGTGGAGAGAACTTCAAAGACGCCCTCACCGAGTTCAAGGATGGAGATGTCGAAGGTGCCACCACCGAGGTCGAAGACGGCGATCTTTTCGCCTCCTTTTTTCTCCAGACCGTAAGCCAGAGAGGCAGCGGTGGGCTCATTGATGATCCGCAGTACGTCCAGACCGGCAACGATGCCGGCGTCCTTGGTAGCCTGGCGCTGGGAATCGTTGAAATAAGCAGGCACAGTGATCACTGCCTGTTTCACATCTTCTCCCAAATAGTCCGCAGCCGTTTTTTTCATCGCCTGCAATATCATAGCTGATATCTCTGGAGGTCCATATTCCTTACCACTAGCCACTACCTTGACATCACCATTGGGGGCCTCAACCACTTTGTAAGGCACTAATTTCCTTTCTGCAGCTACCTCGCTGTATTTTCTGCCCATAAGTCTCTTGATAGAAAATACGGTGTTTTCAGAATTGGTTATGGCCTGCCTTTTAGCAGCTCCTGCGACGAGTCGTTCGCCATCCTTAGTGAACGCCACTACCGAAGGTGTTGTTCTGTTTCCTTCTGCATTGGGAATAACTGTCACATCCTTGCCTTCCATCACTGCTACGCATGAGTTTGTAGTGCCTAAATCTATCCCAATTACCTTACCCATTGTAATATCCCTCCTTATTTGTTAACTGCCACTTTGGTATGTCTGAGAACTTTGTCGTTCAACATGTAGCCCTTCTCTATCTCATTTACTACGGTGCCTGATGGATGTTTGTCATCTTCTATTTGCATTACTGCCTCATGGAGATGGGGATCAAAGGATTTACCAACTGCCTCGAGAGGCTTCAGCCTTTCCTTGCCCAATATTTCTAAGAGCTGTCCAAAGATCATTTCCACACCTTCATGCAGAGAATTCGAGTTGCTGTCTGTTTTGCTGTGATCTAAGGCCCTTTCCAGGTTATCCAGCACAGGAAGCAGCTGTTTGATCAGATTCTCATTTGCGGTTTTAATCAAGTCAGCAAAATCCCGGGTAACTCTCTTCTTGTAATTATCAAATTCTGCTGCTACTCTCAGTAGTTGTTCCTGTTTGAGACTCAGCTCTGTTTCTTTTTTCTGCAACTCTTCTCTTAGCTTAGTCTTCTCTGAGGTCTTTTTCGCGGCCTTTTTTCTCGACTCACTCCGGTGTTTTGTAATCTGAGCCTTTTTTGCCTCTTCCATTTCGGCTTTCTCTCCTGTTTGGTTAAGAACGTTGCCAAAAACCTAATCACAGAGAATCAAGTATTTTTTGTTCCGCGGTTCTGTGGTCCCTTTTCTGCAATCTTAGGGCTTTCAAGTACCATTAGGCGAGGTAGTATTCAGTCAATAGTTCATTCATCAACTTTGCTGTGTATTCCAACAAGGAGATATACTTTGAATACCTCATTCTGGTGGGGCCGATCATTCCCACAGTTCCCCACAAATCCCCGATGTTATAAGTGGAAGTCACTAAACTGCAAGTCTGCATCTGAGAGAGGGCATTTTCACTGCCGATGGACACCACCACCCCCTGTTTTCGAGCTTGCCGGTTCAACAGGCTGATGACGCTTTCTCGTTTATCTAAGAACTCCATCAACTGAGCCAGTCTGTGGTGGTCCTCGAACTCAGGTTGCAGCATAATATTGGTTCTCCCTTCCAGGAAAAGCTCCCGAGGAGAGTTGAATCGGAAGATGGTATTGGCCTCTTCGATAAAGAAGTCAAATAGCTCAGGGGCCCTTTGGGGGGAATATCCCAATCTTCGCTGGATAGACTGGCGTATCTCTTTGATAGAGAGTCCGCTTAACCGTTCATTTAACAACTGACAGGCTTCCTTTAGTTTCTTCCGCGAGATGAAGCTTTTGTTTTTGCCATTGGAGAATTTACTGGGTCTGTTGATCTCCACAGTTATGGTCTTGATCAACCCAGAGGTTACGGTGATTATCACCAGCACCCTCTTTCTATCCAATGGAACCAATTCCAGCTTCTGTAGAATGCCCTCTTCAAACCGGGGGAAGAGAACAATCCCCAATTGGTGCGACAATTGAGCTATTGTTCTGGAGATTTCATTGAAAACATACTCGGTATCTCTATCCTTAAGGTGTGAATGGAATTTGTCTCTTAATAGCTGTTTTTCCTCAGAGGTAAGAGCCTCTCGTTTCATCAGAGAGTCTACATAATACCGGTAACCCTTGTCGGTTGGTTCCCTGCCCGCAGAGGTATGAGGTTGATGAAGAAATCCCTTTTTTTCCAGGTCCATCATAGTGTTTCGAACAGTAGCCGGGCTCACTTCGAAGAGATGCCTTCTGCAGATCGCTTGAGAACTGACCGGTACGGCCATGGCTATGTGGATTTGAATAAGACTCTGAAGAACATCGCGTTCTCTCTGACTCAATGTCTCCATAGTTTTATCACCTCGATTAGCACTCTTGTTTGAAGATTGCTAAAATATATAATGAATGCAGTTGTTTTTGTCAAGCCTAAAATTTAGTTCCCAAAAGGATGGCCAGAAGGCCAACTGCCATATCTAACTTAAGTAGATTGCTTAGCCTACTTAGATTTCGGGAAGAGTGGTCTCGCCACATTGACCAGATGACATAACAGAGGACAGGAACAACGCCGACACAGATGGTAAGAAGATAAAGCCGGTGGTAAATGTCGAATAAATAAGGAAGGAACAGAGTTGCAACTAGCATTGCGTAAACGGCCGTTGTTGTCCTCAAGGCTGTCTTCAGACCAAAGCGAACAGGGAGAGTTGAGGCCCCTGCCGAAGCATCTGCCTGGCAGTCCTGGGCGTCTTTGATGATTTCACGTCCCAAGTGGAACAAGAAGGCCAGCCAGGCTGGGATCAAGCATGCTTTTGGATTACCGACACCTATGCCTCCGTAAACAAAAGCCAATCCGCAGAGGAGACTGACTGTTAGGTTTCCCCAGAATGGAGTCCGTTTCAACCAGAAACTGTAAAGGAAGACTGATATTGCTGCTCCCAGGGCGACAAATAGTAACAAATCACCCGCTATGCCGCCCACTGCCACGCCCAGAACCAGAAGACAGGTTGACCAGACGAATGCCTCTCTTTCCCCTACTCGCCCGGAGGGGATAGGGCGCCAGGGCTTGTTGACCCTATCGATGGCAGCGTCATAGAAGTCGTTGATTCCGTTTGCCCCTCCGGCGATAAGGGCAGCAGATAACCCAGCCGCCAGAACAGTCAATAAGTTTTCTGAAAGCCCGGCTATGAAAGCACCAACAAAGACCGAGCCAGAGACGATGACACAGTTAACAGGACGTAGCAGAGCTAAATAAGCTGAAAGACTGCGGAGCGTAATGTGTGACCTCCTCAAGTGAAAATGGAAAGGATGGTAGTTGCACGCTTTATGCCAGCTTAGGGGAAAGGGCAGCTCCTGGACAAATGTTTATTTTAAATTTAGCAGTTTCCTCAACAGAAGGCAAGACAAAAATGTACTGCCCCTTGTCTGTTATCAATAGTCCGGTGCACTTGTATTTTGGTATAGTCGAAGAGAACATAAAGAGTTCCGGTATTCTTGGTGCTATTCAATGAATTGATCGATCTTTCGATATCTTTGAGTAGACTACCGACAACTATCATCGGAACTACATAATTTCAGAGGTCTTTGGTTAAGGCGAAGCGGCCTCAGAAAAGGGTTGACAAAATAGGAGAATTTAGTTATGATTATGGAGACTAAAGAATTATATCCGGAGGTGAAAGTGGATGTTCGACTTATCCGCCATAGGGAAATTCATAATCAGAGCAGGAATCCTGTTAGTGGCGGCCGGAATCTTCATCACCTTTGTTGACAGGATACCTTTTCTGGGCAGGTTGCCCGGGGATATCTTTATCAGAAAAGGGCATCTCAGTTTTTACTTCCCTGTTATCACCTGCCTTGTGTTGAGTGTAATTATCACTATTCTCCTGAACCTATTCTGGCGAAGATGAAGCTATTCTCGACGAATACTGAACAATATGAAATTGTCTGATTATGATTACCACCTTCCCCAGGAGCTAATCGCTCAGCGTCCCTTGCCGCAACGGGATCGATCCCGGCTGATGGTCTTGCACAGGGCCACTGCCAGTATAGAACACCGCCAATTCAAGCAGATCCTGGAATATCTGAGACGGGGAGATTGCTTAGTGATCAACGAGACCAGGGTTTTACCTGCTCGGCTTTTGGGGCAGAAAGAGGGTTCTGGTGGCAGGGTTGAGATCTTCTTGACTCGCCAGATGGAGGCGGACACCTGGCAGGCTCTGGTTAGGCCTGGTAGAAGGATATCGGTAGGCACGGTGATTCTCTTTGGCCAAGGGGAACTAAAATGTGAGGTCCTGCAGCGCACAGCCGAGGGGAGCCGTGTGGTCAGGTTCGCCAAAAAAGGGAATATAGATACTGAATTGCAGAGATTAGGCCAGGTTCCTCTGCCGCCCTATATTCACAGGGAACCAGAGCCAGAAGACAGTCTGAAATATCAGACTGTCTATGCCCGCATCCCAGGCGCGGTGGCCGCTCCCACTGCCGGGTTCCACTTCACCAGTTCCCTTCTGGAAAGCCTCCAGGTCAAAGGTGTCGAGATTGTTCCCATCCTGCTTCATGTGGGAGTAGGGACCTTTCGTCCGGTAACAGCGCAGAACCCCGAAGAGCACAAAATTGAGCCAGAATATTACCGGATCAGCGAGGAGGCCGCTGAAAAAATCAACCAAGTCAGAAGAAAAGGGGGCAGAATCATCGCAGTGGGGACCACCACAGTGAGGGCACTGGAATCAAATGCGGTGTCAACGGGACGGAATTGTTATGGGCTTAGATCAGGCAGTGGGTGGACAGAGAAATTCATCTACCCTCCCTACCAGTTCAAGCTGGTGGATGCTTTGGTGACTAATTTCCACCTGCCTCGCTCAACGCTGCTGATGTTGGTCTCTGCCTTCGTCCGGCGGAGATTTATACTGAAGACCTATCAGGAAGCAATCCGTAAAAAATATCGCTTTCTCAGCTTCGGGGACGCGATGCTGATTGTGTGATCATTATGAAGGTAACAGCGATTATTCCAGCGGCTGGAATGGGAACCAGGATGGGCACAGACCGTCCTAAACAGCTTATTGAATTGGATGGACAGCCCATTTTAGCTCATACCCTCCAGGCTTTTGATGACTGTGATTTGGTGAAAGATGTAATTCTGGTCGTCTCCAAAGATATATTCCGCTTTTGCTCACAGCATATACTGCCCCGTTTTCCCAAGGTGGGCAAGGTTGTCTTCGGCGGGAAAAAGAGGCAGGACTCTGTTTTTCGAGGGCTGAAAGCGGCAAGAGATGATACCGAAATTGTGGTGATTCACGATGGCTCCCGTCCATTTATCACCCCGGAGCGAATCACCTGTTCGATTGATCTGTGTGGGAAAACCCGGGCAGTGGTCACCGCTGTGCCGGTGAAGGATACAGTTAAATCCGTGGCCAATGGATTCGTAGAGCGAACCCTGGATCGATCTGGCCTCTGGCTGGCGCAGACTCCCCAGACCTTTTCTTTTCCCCTGATTTGGCAAGCATACCGCAAAGCCTACCAGGAGGGACGCTACGCCACAGATGATTCTGCTTTGGTTGAACGGTTGGGCACTGAAGTAGCAGTACTTGAAGGTTCTTATCAGAACATCAAGATTACCACCCTGGAAGACCTGACAGTTGCCAGAGTGATTTTGGAGGATAAAAAGAGAGAAGGACACAAAGCCGGTCCGTAAGAGATATTTGGCTGGGATCCGTTTATACCTTATGCAATTCCAAGTTATCAGGCAGGACAGTCAGAGTCAAGCCCGTGCGGGACTCATAAATACTGCCCATGGTCAGGTGCCCACTCCCACTTTTATGCCGGTAGGCACTCACGGAGCGGTGAGAACCCTTTCTCAGAGGGAACTGGAGGAAGCCGGGGTGAAGCTGCTTTTGTGTAACACCTATCACCTTTGGCTCCGGCCGGGACTGGAAGTAATTCAGAAGGCAGGGGGATTACATCGCTTTATCGGTTGGAATCATCCTATCCTGACCGACAGCGGGGGCTATCAGATCTTCAGTCTGGCCCGGCTGAACAAGATTAGCGAAGAGGGAACCACCTTCCAATCTCACCTGGACGGGTCTCACCACCTATTCACCCCAGAGAAGGTAACAGAAATACAGCACGCCTTTGGGGTAGATATTATCATGCCCTTAGATCACTGTATAGCTTACCCTTGTACCTATGGAGCGGCTCAGGAGGCTAGTGCGTTGACTACCAGATGGGCGGAGCGTTCATTGAAGAGACACCAAGAACTCTCCCAGGAAGAATCTGTTGGATCATCCCCAACCCTTTTTGGTATCATTCAGGGCAGTGTTTACACCGAGCTTCGGCGGGCCAGTGCCCAACAGTCGTTGGCGTTGGATTTCCCTGGCTATGCCATTGGAGGACTTTCTGTGGGGGAGCCGAAATCTTCAATGTATGAGGTGCTTCAGACAGTGTTGTCCCTCTTGCCCGTTAATAAGCCTCGCTATCTAATGGGGATAGGGTATCCCGAAGATCTGGTGGAATGTGTGTCGCTGGGGTTGGATATGTTCGACTGTGTCATTCCTACTCGAAATGGCAGGAATGGCATGGTTTTTACCTCCAGTGGCAGAATGGTGCTTAGAAATGCCCAATACGCTCAGGATTTCTCGCCAATTGATCCAGAATGCCAGTGCTATGCCTGCCAGAATTACACCCGGGCCTATATTCGACACCTGTTTCAGGTTGAAGAGATACTGGCACTGCGCTTGGCTAGCCTGCATAATGTTTATTTCTTTTTGAAGATGATGGAGCAGATGAGAGAAGCTATCCGAAAGGATTGTTTCCAGAAGTGGAGAGAAGAGTTCAGAAACAGATTCCAGAAATCACACTCCGTTTTCTAACTGCCCAAAAATCGCAATTAACCACAGAGATGCCGGGAGATACACCGGCAATTTTAAAGTGTCCTTTTTGAATCCATTGCTGTGTGCGCCGTGTTTTCCAAATGTAATTTTTAATTTATCGTAATAGGATTTCCATTTATTGGACGCAGATAAACGCAGATTGTCAAGATTATAAATATTATTTTCTGCGGTTATCAGCGAAAATCTGCGTCCTGATTAATTTGAGGAGAAGGTCCTTATGGATATTGTCAAACTTAAGACGATGAACATAATCGAGTTAGGTAAACTGGCCCAAGAACTTAAGATTCCTGAATATGGCAGTCTGAGAAAACAAG
>JAUWEO010000148.1 GCA_030608245.1 Candidatus Latescibacterota bacterium | reverse complement strand
GGTAAGCCCTTCGGTCTGTATCCCCCGACCGGAGACGGAAACTCTGGTGGAAACCGTATTGGAAAAATCGAACGGAAACCAAGACACCCTGAGGATTGCCGACATAGGTACAGGCTGCGGCAACATCGCCATAAGTCTGGCCCGACAGATAGAGGATATCTTCATCTACGCCACAGATATTTCTCCTCAGGCACTGGAGATCGCCAGAGAGAATGCTATTTTCAACGAGGTAGGGCAGAAGATAGAATTTATCCAAGGAGATTTGCTTTCCCCACTTGGAGATCTCTTCGGCCAGTTAGACGCGATAGTCTCAAATCCCCCTTATGTGAAACACGAGGAGTTGGCCTCGTTGCCCAAAGAAGTGAAGGACTACGAACCTATCATCGCCTTAGATGGGGGTGAGAACGGAGTTAAGTTTCATCGCCTGATCGTCGCTCAAGCTGCTTCTCTGCTTAAGGTTAACGCATTATTGGCTTTAGAGGTAGGCGACAGACAGGCAGACGAGGTTCGTAAGATTATCGAGAACGTTCATCTTTTTCGAAAGATCGAAAAGGTTAAGGACTTAAATGGAATAGAACGGGTAGTATTGGCAGAGAAAGAATGACCCGCAGAACACAGCGCAGCGGACCCGCAGTCCAAGAAAGCAACCACGGATTTCGCGGGTTTGAAGCACATGGAGGAATTAGAGATTCCTTCCTCTCTGTAATAGCACATATTGACAACAGCAGCGGATCAACCGGGAGAATGCAATGGAGAAGTTTGTAATAAGAGGTGGAATCAGACTTTCAGGGGCAGTCAAGATCAATGGTGCCAAAAATGCTGCCCTGCCCATTATGGCGGCAACCATTTTGGGGGGAGGAAAAAGCCGGCTGGAGAATGTGCCTGATCTCCGGGATGTAACCACAATGGCTAATATCCTCAGGATAATCGGGGCAAAGGTCTACCGGCAGCAACATGCTTTGATCATCGACACAGCCTCCTGTGACCATCCAGTGGCCCCTTATGAGCTGGTAAGCACGATGAGGGCTTCCTTTTGTGTTCTTGGCCCCTTGCTGGCGAGGTTCGCACGGGTACGGGTGTCCCTGCCAGGGGGGTGTGTTATAGGACTGCGTCCTGTAGATCGCCATATCAAGGGAATAGAAGCTCTGGGAGCACAGATCGAGATGGACCAAGGCTATGTAGTGGCCAAAGCCCGTAAGCTCAGAGGTGCTAAGATCAATTTTGACATAAAGACCGTGACGGGAACAGAGAATGTGATGATGGCTGCTGTTACCGCTAAAGGCACAACAATGATCGAAAATGCCGCTAAAGAACCGGAAGTAGTTGCCCTGGCACATTTCCTGCAAAAGATGGGGGCCAAGATCGAAGGGGCAGGTACAGACAATATTGAGATTGAAGGTGTAGATGCCCTCTGCCCAGCAGATGAAACCATTATCCCCGATAGGATTGAAACGGCTACCTTTTTGATTGCCGGGATGATCACCAGAGGCAAAGTGGCCACAGAAAGCTGCTGTCCTGATCATTTAACCGCTGTCTTAGAGAAACTACAAGAGTGTGGGGCTGAAATTAACCTGACAGACCAGACCATAGAACTTGAGGCCCCAGAGCAGATCCAGGCAACTGACCTGATCGCTACCCCCTATCCCGGATATCCTACTGATTTGCAGCCGTTGCACACCGCCTTAGTCTCTCTGACCTCCGGCTCCAGTGCGATCACAGATGCCGTACACCCAGAGAGATTTACTCATGTGCCTGAGCTGAGACGTCTGGGGGCAGAAATCACTTTAGAAGACAAGGTGGCAGTGGTAAAAGGGGTGAAGAGTTTGAAGGGCGCACCGGTGATGGCATCCGATATCAGGGCTGGTGCCGCTTTGGTGGCAGCTGCCCTGGCTGCCCATGGCGAAACTAACATCTCACGGATATATCACATCGACCGGGGTCACGAAAAACTGGAGGAGAAGCTCTCGACCTTGGGGGCCCAGATAAGACGTGAAAACGAGCGAGCTTAGCAATAAACAGACACCGGTCGGGAGAAACCAGAGGGGCAGGTTCCCACTTCGCACTTATTGCTGTAGGAGGACTCTCCAGAGCCCGATATAGGCCGTAGATGTCAGATTCATCCGATATTGATGATCCGTTTACCAGTGATAGGGAGGAACACAGATCTATTAGGTGCGTTCGGATATCACATGGTTCTTCCCAGACTCGCTTTCTTGATCATCGTATCTATCGCAAGCTGCAATTCCGGTGGGAGTCCTTTAAGCCTGACATCCAAAAAGCCTCGCACAATAAGTGAAGTGGCGGTATCCTGATCCAATCCCCTGGTCATAAGGTACTGTATTTCTTCGTCGGCAATCTTACCTACCGCTGCTTCGTGGGAAAGGTCGGTTTCTGGAAAGATACCCTTGAGTTCCGGCACAGCGTGGATAGAACCCTCACCGCGCAGAAGCAGCCCGCTGCATTCCATATGCCCTTTGGTATTTGCCGCTCCGCCTTCCAGGTATCCCCTGGCTACAACCTCCCCTCCGTCAGAGACTGCTCGGCTGATGATTTCGGCCTTGGCTTCGGGTTCTATCAATTTAGCCGCTGCCCCCAGATCAAAATGTGCCCCTTGAGGCGCATAGATTATGGAATTGAATCTGGCTACACCCCCTCTTTTGACCGTAGCCATCGGATAGGCCTGCACAAGCTCGGCTGCGGTCAGAGCTATGTAGTTGGATATGAAAGTTCCGCCTGCCTCTACCAGAGCAGCACTTCGGGGAAAAACCCTAACCTGAGGTGCCCAGTCGTGGATCATAGTGTAAGAAAGTCGGGCGTTTTCTCTCACATAGAATTCGGTCACCCCTATGTGACTTCCCTGTTTCACATAGGATGCGGTGGTGCAGCCGGTGATGATATGCAATTCCGATTCCGGTTCGGCCACTATGATATTGTGAACCATCTGGGAGAATCTCGCCGTCTTAATAAAAAAGCAGGACTGAACGGGCTTTGTTATTCTGGCTCCGGGCAGTGCCCTTATGAAATATCCCACGGGGGAGAACTTAGCGAGTTCTTTTGTGTAATCATCCTTTTCTTTGGACACCAATTCGAAAACAAGCTCCTCCACCCAAGAATACTTTCGCAAGGCTACTTCAAGAGAAAGTATCTCCAGGCCTTTTTCTCTCTCTTCCGAGGAAACAACCTCGTGGTCTCTGGTCAAAAAGGTGCCTGCCCTGGGCACGGCCCCGGAAGCATCGTATCCCACTTTTTGAAGTTTTCGGATATCGCTTTTGGAAAGCCCCATTATCTCTTCTCCCTCTTCTCCAGACACTCCACGCATTTTTCAAATCCGTGCTTTCTGATTATCTGTAGTATCTCCTGGGGATTGCCGGAACACAATATTCTCCCGTCAAGAATGACATGTCCCACATCTGTCTGGATGTGCTGGATTATGAAGCCGGTGTGGGTTATGATCAACCCTGATTTCTTCCGGTTAGTAATAGGCAGCTCTTTCTGCAACATTTCTCTAATGATGTCAGATAGCAAAACGATATTTTCAAAATCCACTCCGGATTCCGGTTCATCCAACATAAGCAGGGCAGGATCCATCAACTTCAGCTGAAGGATTTCAGAGCGCTTGATTTCACCTCCGGAGAATCCCTTGTTGATATCCCGGTGGAGGTAATCTTTCAGATTTAGACTTTCGGCAGCCGGAAGGATATTGTCTTCACTTCCTTTCACCGCTTTCAGCAAGTGAAAAAGGGTTACTCCTTTGACTGCCGGAGGACGCTGAAAAGCCAAGCCGATGCCCAGTTTCGCCCTTTCGTGGATTGGCAAGGAAAGGATGGATTCTCCCTTGAACTTTATATCTCCACCGGTCACCTCGTATTGGGGCAGTCCCATGATGGCACCCACAAGGCTAGTCTTGCCTGAACCGTTGGGACCGAATATCACATGGACGGTGCCTCCCTCTATGGTCAGGTTCGCCCCGTGAAGAATTGTCTTGTCCCCAATTCTTACCTCAAGATTATCAATTTCCAGAAGAGAAGTGTTCATTGTTTGCTCCAGTTTTTTGTCCATAGTGAGAACGTTCATCATAATCTGGTTCATGGGTTATTTCAAGGACCAGCTCTATATCCAGCTCTATGTGTTGGATAATACCTTCTATTCGATTTCTGAGGCGAAATGCATAGGCTCCCCCAGCTCGACCTATTCTAATAATAGTCGTTGGATATTGAACCCGAAGTACAAATCCCTATTATCGGTTCCCAGCATTAAACGCCTTGTCCCGATTTCCGAGCTATTTCCTAAGAGAAACATAAAACGATGTCCGTAAGTCTGAATCCTAAAGCCGAAAGCGAAACAATCCACCTGTTCGTCATCATCCAGCAGCGGAAAGTATTCCCCGATTATGCTCAGGTTATCGAGAATACTAACATCAAGCCCAAAGCCAAGGCCTGCTTTCCCGTTATAACCATCGTAACCGATGTTGACAACTGGCGTAACCCTCTTCAGAACTGGCGCACTTTGCAGGACCAATTGGCAGAAAATACCTCTTTTTCTTTCCTTAATTCCGGGTTTAAAACTAAAGAACTGAATCTCCGCCTGACCTTGTAGTATTTCAGGGACGACATAAGCGTAACTCAAACCAATTGTGTACTCCTTTTGGATACGAATGTGAGAGACATCGAACTCGAATTTTTCCCGGATGGCATATCTCAAGCCGACGCGGACGTTTGCCCCCATATCCATACCCAAAAAGGTGTCCAACGGCTCCTCGGTTATCTTTCCGTAAAATCTGTGTTGAACAATAAACTCTGCCTGCCGTTGTTCAAGATCTGTGGGCACTTTAAGGTTCAACATACCATTCTCATATGCCAGGAGAACTTGTGGTATAAGCAGTGCCAAAACGACTGAAAATATTCTTACCATTATATCACCCCCAGAGATTGATCCTTTCGTAAAAAA
>JAUWEO010000073.1 GCA_030608245.1 Candidatus Latescibacterota bacterium | reverse complement strand
TCTTTGCCTCACGTACGGTCTTTATGAACGAATCAAGCTCGGCAAGTGTTTTCCACGCGACTCGATCGCTAATGGGCCGACCCACGCCCACCGGCTTCTCCGGTAACATATCAGCAACTTCCTCCATTCTACCCTCCCCCTGGGTACTTGCGGAGCCGACCACGAACAGGCCGTAGGCCAGAGTTTTCACGAAATGTCCACGCATACTTCGCATGCCCACACCGGGCAATTTCACTGTCGTGCTTCACATCCTCTGGCACCCAACATTAGATTATCCATCCCAATGAAATCAGCAAAACCATCTTGATGAGATGGATAAGGTAATTTGGATTTTGATGGTTGTAGTTCTTAAATAACAAGCGGTTAAATATAAATAATCGGCCTATTTTGCTCTGGTTTATCCATCCGAATCAGACGGATAAACTCACCTCCTCCGATATTACGATGTATCCATTTTGTTCCCCTTTCTCGGCCACTTTTCAAGTCAGGGTATAGCGCGGTTATCTTCTTCGGGCGGCAATTCCTTTCTGCTGCAACAGGGCTATTGCCTGTTCGGCGGCCTCCTCGCTCTCAAAAGCCAGCCTCAGCGTACCCGCTTCTCCCTCACGAACCTTCAGGACTTCTATATCCTTGATATTGATCTCCCCTTGGGCTAGAGTAGTGGAGATCTCAGCAATAACGCCGGGTTTGTCTTCAACCACCACCAGGATTTCGTACAAGGGGTGAAGGAAACCTTTTGAATCTTTGGGGATTGAACCTCGGGTGAGGTTGGCAAAGTCAAAGTCTTCCTCCAGCTGTTCAGTCGACACTTTATCTCGAAGTCTCTGTAGTTCAGCTATAAAGCGGTCGATCATCTCTGTTATCTGAAGGCTGTTAGTCTGGCAGATGTCTCTCCAGACTTTGTAGGAGCTGGAGGCGATTCGGGTCAAGTCTCTGAACCCTCCCGCTGCCAGACGGAGAAACAGTGGGTTCTCCTGGTCCAGTTCCCCTACCATTTTCACCAAGGCGACGGCTATCATCTGAGGCAGATGGCTGACGGCGGCGGCGACCATATCATGGGTGTGGGGACCGGTTACCACCACCCGGGCACCTATACCTTCGAGCAGAGAGGCAAAATCATCACACAGCTTCAGAGGGACATCTTTACCCGGAGTAAGCACATAGATGACATTCTGGAACAACAAAGGATCGGCCGCATCTACGCCCCTTTTCTCAGAGCCAGCCATAGGGTGGCCTCCGATAAAGAAGAGGCCTTTGGGTAACAATCTTTCCGCAGCGGCGGCTATCTCTGCCTTGGTACTGCCTACATCGGTGATGAGAGTACCTGGCTTAGCATACTGGCCTACCTCACCCAGCAATTCCAGAATGCGGAAGATAGGGGTGCAGAAGAAGACCATATCCGCGCTTTTCACCCCCAAATCCAGCGACTCGTAAGGAAAACCCCAGTCAATAGCCCCCAGTTCTTTTGCCCTTTTGAGTGTTGCAGGCTGACCGACGCCGGCGATTCTAAGGTCCCTGTCCAATCTTTTGAAGGCCAAGCCTAAGGACCCACCAATCAGTCCCACACCTACAATGGTTATATTTCGAAACTCAGCCAATTTTCTCCTCCGGGTTAAATCTCAACCAGAGTCCTTTTCCTGTTGGTAAAAACGGCCACCGCAGCCAATCCCGATCCTTTCAGCTTCTGTGCATAGTGGGCAATATCCTGACCCACCTCCTGTGGCCGGTGGGCATCAGAACCAAAGGTCACCGGAATGCCCCTGCGGATACACTCCTCCACAGTTCTTAGGTCAGGGTAGATTTCTCCCACTGGTTTCCTCAGGCCAGAGGTGTTGAGCTCGATTGCTACACCTGCCTCCTCTATCACATCCAAAGTCTTTTGAATAAGACCAAAGTATTCGCCTGCAGGACGGTATCCGAACTTCTTCACTACATCCAGATGGGCGATGATGTCAAAAAGTCCTGAGGCAGCCGCCTTTTGCACCAGATGGAAGTATTCTTCGTAGGTTTTTCTCACATCGCAATGCTCCCAGCGGTACTGTTCCCTGGGGCTGTCGAACTGCCAGTCGCCAATATTATGAACAGAGCCGTAAACATAGTCGAAATCGTATCTCTGGAGTGCTCCCCTGATCTGCTCTTCCAGGTAAGGCTCGTAGTCTACCTCTATTCCCTTTCTTATGGTAATTATTGTTGAGTATTTGCTGGTAAGGCGGTCCACCTCTTGGATATAAAGCGAAAGCTGTTCCCAGGACATAGCCAGACGGGGAGCCACTCGCTCAATAAAAGGGAAGTGGTCGCTGAAACCGACTTCCCGAAATCCTTTTCGGATTGCTTCTTCCACATATTCCCACATCTCTCCGGCGGCGTGTCCGCACAGCCGGGTGTGAATGTGATAATCTACAAGCATTTCTGGCGGATATAGCACTCAACCTCCAAATGTCAGATTTCCGGGATGTTCGTAAACAGTTTCGGAAATTGATTTCAAGGCAAAGACGCGAAAGACACGGCGCAGCGGAACCGCAACCCAAGAAAGTAACCGCGGATTACGCGGATTTCACGGATTCTAAAACAAAACCCTTGTCAAAAAAAACAACCTTTCGTGGGTTTGTAGTACCAAGAGAGAAAAAGCAACCGCGGATTACGCGGATTTCACAGATTCCAAAACAAAACCCTTGTCAAGAAAAACAACGTTTCGTGGGTTTGCAGTACCGAGAGAGAAATTATTGCTTTTGCAATTCTTGTTATCTCTGCACCCTGAATAAGACGAAGTCAAAATATTAAATCGAGGAGAAAATGTCAATGAAAATCACCTGTGTACCTGTGCCATAGTCCTGCCATCTTGAAAATATATTATTAGGAACCAACGGCATTTTGATTATATTTTTCCAGAAGATCAGAATCCAAAAACAATAGCTAAAGGAAAGAACTTATAAAATAGACATTAAGTGCATCTACAATCAAATGCTTGAAGTAGACTCTTCAGACTGGACAGACAGCTAAACAAGTGTTATATTATACCAATTGTTCAGCAAGAAAGGGGATGGCTGGGACAATAAAGCCCTTAGTACTAATGAATTAGTGATACAATAGGGGAATTCTCCTACAGATTCTGTCGACTGCTGAACCCGAGCACTTTTGTCAAGCTACAGGCAGTTGGCATTTGCTCTTTTGGGAGGGTACTTCTTTTTTTACCTCTGTTTGAGATTGAAACTCATAAAACAAGGAGGTATGAGAACTCATGTCCAGCAAAAAGATCGTCTGTCTCGGCGGAGGTAGCTTATATTTCCGCACAGCGCTTGCGGATTTGGTAGTGACAGAGGGCCTGGCCGGAAGTGAAATAGTCCTTTATGACATTGACCCAGAGAAAGCCGAGCTTATGGCCCAGCTTGGCAAACGGTTAGCTGAGCAAAGCGGAACGGGCATGCGCGTGCGAGTGAGCACTGATCTTACCGACGCCGTGGACGGCGCAGATTTCGCCATATCCTCTATCGGTGGGGTGGGAAAATCGGGAGGACACGTCCACAGCACCTCTCTACACAAGCAGGACCTGCTTATTCCGGCCCGATACGGTATTTACCAGATTGTGGGCGACACCTGCGGGCCGGCCGGAATGATGATGGCCTTCAGAAGTATCCCCATCTACCTTAGTATATGTCGTGAGATGGAGAGGCGCTGCCCGAAAGTGGTCTTCCTTAATCACTCCAATCCGATGGCAGTCCTCTGTCGGGCAATGATCAAGTACACAGACATCGAACATGTGATAGGTATCTGCCACGGAGTACAGGGGGGGATCAAGCGGATAGCTAAGATCCTCGAGGTGTCACCAGAGGAACTTGACACCCTCTGGATAGGCACAAACCATTACCACTGGTTTACCCGCATCCGCCACAAGGGCAAAGACGTCTATCCCGAACTTCGGCGGAGAATAGCTTCACAGAGTCCGCCTGAAGGTAAAATTATGACGACAAAGCTCTCTGAAATCTACGGATACCAGATCACTTACCCTCCCGATAATCACGCCATCGAGTTCTACCCGTTTCTTGCCCAGGTTCCCGACGGGAAAAGCATGCCCTACGGTCTTGGAGAAGAAGTAGTAGCAAGGCATCAAGAGGATTTGTATAAAGATCTCCGACCCAAGGCGGAGCCGGAGGTGCCCAAGGCTAAACAAAAGGCCGAAAGGCAGGATCAACTCCGAGAATACAAAGAAGAACTTGATAAAACGGTACTTCCCGAAAAGCCCTCGGACCCACTTACCGGTGAAGGATTAGGGAGGCTCATCGAGGATATCGCACTTGGTCAACGAAGGGTTCATATTGTCAATATTCCCAATAAGGGGGCGATTCCCAACCTCCCTGATTATGCTGTGGTTGAGATCGAAGGGGTTACTGACTCGAGTGGAGTTCGGGGTATCTATATAGGAGAGGCACCGCTGTCGCTGATGGGGCTTCTTCAGAAGAGAATCGCCTGGCAGGAGTTGGTAGTAGATGCCGCAGTGAGCGGAGATCGGAAACTGGCACTCCAGGCCCTTCTGCTTGATGAGATGGCGATCTTACCCGAGAAGACCGAAGCGATGCTGGATGAATTGCTGGCGAGTTCCAAACAGATGCTGCCGCAGTTTAGCTAAGCTATCGATCAATAACAGGCTTTCTAAATTCAACAAGGAGGTTGTGATTATGGTGAAATGTGGAATCATAGGTGCCGGAATAATGGGTGAGCTACATGTAAAAGCCTGCACCCAATTTAGCGGATGTGAGCCAGTGGCGGTTTGCGATGTCAATAGAGAAAGGGCTCAGGAGGTAGCAAGAAAATTTGGCATCCAGCAGGTTTACACCGATTACACAGAAATGCTGGAGAAAGCAGATCTGGACGCAGTCCATATTGCTACTCCGGATTTCCTTCATCAGGATCCAGTAGTGAAAAGTCTACAGGCAGGGAAAAATGTCCTGGTGGAAAAACCTATGGCCACCACCCTGAAAGACGCCCAAACTATCGCAAACACAGCAAGGGAGTCCGAAGGGATCCTAATGGTCAACTTCTCCAACCGATGGTTTTCCCCCCATCATAACACCAAGCGAGCTATCGAGAACGGCGAGTTAGGAGAATTGAAGCATGTCTATGCCCGTCTGAGCGACACCATTTATGTACCTACTCAGATGCTCAGCAGTTGGGCCAGTGAGTCCTCACCAACGGCGTTTCTGTTGCCACATATGATCGATATCGCTCGTTGGTTCCTGAGTTCGGAGGCAAAAGAGGTCTATGCTCGCAAAACAGAGGGACTTCTTAAACAGAAAGGCATAGATACCCACGATACCCTTGTGGCTGTGGTAACCTTTGAGAACGGAGCTACTGCCTGCTTTGAGACCTGCTGGATACTGCCGGATTCCCTGCCTACCCTGGTGGATCACTATGTCGAGGTTATTGGGACAAAGGGAGTCACCTACACCGATATGAAAGATAACTCGCTACAAAAATTCGCAGACAGAGCAGAGTATCCCCGCTGTTTCTCCTGGACCAGCCTCAACGATAAGGGAATCGGCTTCTTTTATGAATCTGTCTACCATTTCCTGGAGTGTGTAATGGACAGAGGCATAAAACCCATTAATAACCAGGAAGATGGATATGCCAATACGGAGATAATCGTGGCCATGTTGAGATCAGCGGAGGAGAAAAGGCCCATACAACTGCCACTATGAGATCTGTTATAGAAGGGAGATAAGCAGGATGGACAAAATCAACATTGGAATCATCGGTGTGGGACAAATCGGCAAACACCACATTGAGAACTATCGCAAGATCCCTGGGGCACAGCTTGTTGCTGTCGCTGATCTGGACAGGGATGAAGCCGAGCGCGTGGCCACAGAAAATGATATTCCCCTGATATTCACCGACTTTCGCGAACTGCTCAAACTCGATGAGATCAGTGCCGTGGATGTGTGTCTGCACAACAAGCTGCACGCTCCGGCGAGTATTGCGGCAATGGAGGCAGGCAAGGATGTCTATTGCGAAAAGCCCATGGCCGGCTCCTATGCCGACGCTTTGGCAATGCACGAAACGGCTAAACGTCTGGGCCGCAAGCTCAGCATCCAGCTTATGAATCTATTCAGTATGGAGGTAAAAGCAGCTCGCAGGCTGATTGAGGCCGGACACCTGGGAAAGTTGTACTACGCCCGCTCTGTGGGTTTCCGCCGCAGGGGAAGACCCTTCGTGGACGGCTATGGATCCGCCGAGTTCGCACGCAAGGAGGTAGCGGCTGGCGGTGCCCTATATGACATGGGGGTGTATCACATCGCCCTGATACTATACCTGCTGGGGAATCCGACAGTAAAAACTGTCACCGGTACCACCCATCAGGAGATCGAAATGTACGCAGACCGGCGTAAAAGCTCGAGATTTGACGTAGAAGAACTTGGGTTGGGATTGGTACGTCTGGCCGGGGATGTGACCTTGGCAGTCGAGGAAAGCTGGGCAATGCATTTTGACAGCAGCGAAAGCAGCAAGATACTCGGTTCCAAGGGAGGGGTGAAACTGAACCCTTTTACCTATTTCTCTACCGTGTGTGATATGGAAATGGACGCTACCTTCGACTTGTCCAAAGCTGACACGCGTTGGCACCGGTGTATTCCGGACACCGACGCCTATGACAGTCCCCAGCACCACTGGGTCGCAGCTCTGCAAGGGCGAGTATCCCTTATTGACACAGCGGAACTGGCGCTGGCTGTGATGCTAATTAGCGAAGGCATCTACCTTTCTGCCAGGCTCGGACACGAGGTTACGGCTGATGAGATCAAGAAAAACTCAACGGCTGCTGCTGTTAAAGTTTAATAAAATCGTGTTCCTATCTGAAGACTGGAATGGCGGAGGAAGATGGGATGGTAATTGTGATAATGTCAGAAAACTAAGACCTAAAACGTGAAAAGCGATTGGCCATTTAGGCTTCACATCTTTGCATTTTTTGACATTCGCCAAATGGGGCAGATTTGGCAAAAGAAAAGGAGGATCTTAATATGGCAAATCTTGCGATGAACGGCGGAGAGCCGGTGGTAAAACGCCCTTTGGGCAGAAGTTGGCCTATCTTCGACGAGAAGGAGGAAAAGGCACTCTTGGAGGTCCTGCGGAGTGGACATTGGTGGCGAGGTGGACTTGAACCTGCAGAGTCGAGAGTCTCGCGATTCGAGGACAAGTTTGCCTCTTACTCTCAAGCGAAATATGGAATTGCGATCACGAATGGCACTCAAGCCCTGGAATGTGCCCTGAAGGCTGCCGGAATCGAAGCAGGCGATGAGGTTATCGTGCCCGCCCTGACATTCGTGGCAACCGCTACTTCTGTGGCTCTGGTAAACGCCATCCCCATATTTGTGGATGTTGACCCTGAGACTTATAACATCAGTCCTCAGGCCATAGAAGACGCCATAACCGAGCGGACAAAGGCGATAATTCCCGTCCACAACGGAGGCTATCCCTGCGATATGGACGCCATCTCCCAGATAGCGAAAAAGCATGACCTGGTGGTGATAGAGGACAGTGCTCATGCCCACGGCTCGGAGTGGAAGGGAAAAAGATGCGGCTCTCTGGGAGACCTCAGCACCTTCAGTTTTCAGCAGGGAAAGGTCCTGACCTGTGGCGAAGGAGGGATAGTTCTGACATCCGATGCCGAGCTTGCAGAAAAGACCTACTCGTTTATGCACATAGGCAGAGTGCCCGGGAGGCCCTTCTACGAGTTCCACCGGTTGGCTTCAAACCTGAGAATGACCGAGTTTCAGGCTGCTGTCTTGCTCTGTCAATTGGAACGGCTCGACGAACAGATAGAAACAAGAGAAAGAAACACAAAATATCTGGCCCAAGGCTTAAAAGAGATAGAAGGTGTTGAACCTTTCCAGAGGGACGAAAGAGTCACCAGATGGAGCTTTTACTACTGGAACTTCAAATACAGGGAAGAGGAGTTCGATGGAATACCGAGGGACAAATTCATCGAAGCCCTGAACGCTGAGGGTGTCCCGATAGGAGTCGGGGCACACGGTGAACCCATCTACCGCAATCCGCTGTTCCAGAATATGAACTTTGGGCGTACTGGATGTCCGCTAAAGTGTCCGCTTTACGGAAAGGAGATAGACTACCGCAAGACCTTCTGTCCCGAGGCGGAGAGGATTTATAAGAAGGAAGCGCTGAGCTTGCCCCATGCAGCCTTC
>JAUWEO010000249.1 GCA_030608245.1 Candidatus Latescibacterota bacterium | reverse complement strand
ACTTAGTGTTCAGCAGACCCTCCCACTCCTTCGCCGGGTTCCCGCAGCGGTCCATAATGGCGAAAGCCCTCTTGCAAGGCACTCGCCATTTCGAGGTGGTTGAGATATTCAGATTCGCCAATCTGCGGCACGGCTTCTTCTAAACGCTCCTCGATTGCTGCCAAAAAGTATTCGATTTGGTCGGTGCTCAGTTCCCAACGGCCCTGGACGAGATCCCGATAGATGTTGATGAAAGATTGGGAAGAAGACTCTACCCGCATCCCTGCCAAATCATCCAGCTCGAATGCTGCGACAAGCGCATAGGGCCGATGAAACCCGTCGCACAGGTCACCAAATCGTTCCCCCAGCTTACGGTAAGCTCGCTCTGCTGCCTTAAGCTGGTTCACCTTGCGCAAACAACGAGCCATACGTGCCAGTACTAACGCCTTCGACGCTTCCGAAACCGGCATCTCATAGCTTTGGCGATAGAAAGACAAGGCCTGGTTAGGACGCTGCTGGCGCAACTCCCGATTTTCTCCTTCGGTGAATAGTGTCACAGATCGTTTGCCAGTTTCCTGATCTTCGCCAATTATGTAGTCATCAAGTTGCCGAAGCGAAGGGGTACGGACTAACGGAAAGATAACAGTACTGCCTCTCAAAATAGAGTAATGGCCCACAACCGCTAATAAGTAAATTAGAATAGCTCGCCGGAACGAGCTTCGAATTTTTCGAACGGCGATCATAATAGTTGCTCATCAATAATGTGTCTTAATTTATTGACTTGCGTTGGGTATGGTTTTTTGTTATTTTCTCGGTCAGAATATCCACCAGACCCTTAAGGCAGAATATCAGAAATATGACTCCCTGGGGTTTTATGTCCTCCGTCTTTTTCAAAAGAAGAAAATCCTGAACAGCCCGAATGTAATCCATAGCCAATGCCGCATCTATCGAGAACCTGGTAACATCTGCCACCTGAGAGTGAATTATCGAAAACAACTCCCTAACATCCTCCAGAAACTGATCCTGCTGCTCATTCTCGAAATTGTATCGTATCTTTTCTATAGAAGAGGCGAGTTGGTGTCTGAACTGAAGCAGAAACTTGGGATTTGCAAGAATCTGTTTCTGAGCATCCCTCAACATTTTGCTGGCCCGTTGGACCTGTTTGAGTTCCTCTTGGGTAAGAAGCTCATAAAACTGGTTTTTGGCTCCCAATACCCGGCAGACAGCGTTGAGAATCTGTAATCTGATGACGGGGGAATTGTAGTGCTCCAAGTTCATTATAGTTCGGGGAATTATTCTATTGTCCTTCAGTTTGCTCAATCCCTCAACGAGATTAGGGAAGGTAAACCGGTTGAACGGAGCAGAGAATTGTCGGAAGAGGTGCTCTTTGCCCTCTTCATCGCCGATATCCGCCAGAGCCATAATAGCACTATTTCTGACTCTGATGTCCGGGTCATCTAATGCCTTCAATAATGGGGCAATCCCCTCCTTGCTTCTTATCTTTCCCAAGGCCTGTGCTGCCTCAGGCCGGATGTCTGACTCGCTGTCGTTCAGCTTCGCAGCCAGGTGGGGAATGGCCTCGACTTGCTTGGTTTCTCCCAGGGCTTTGGTCGCTTCGCTTCTCACCTGGGGACTGAGATCATCCATGGCTTTCATCAATTTGTCCACTGCCATTGGACTTTTTGACTTGCCCATAGCGGAGGCATGCCGGGCTCGTTTTTGTTCCCCTTTTACTCGAGAAAACAGAAAAAAGTTATACGCAAATGAGAAGGGATTCCCCCTTCGTATCTGTCCCAACACATACCCTGGACTGGAAGCCTTCTCCTCCCGAACTTTCCTTAACAGGAAAACCGGCACCACCAGAAGCATCGCACTGACCAGAAAGACCATCTGCAAGTTACCCACTGGGAAGGGTCCTATGTTGAATTGAACCGGTTTAAACCACTCCACCAGCCTGCCGCCGATGATCGGGGCTGCACAACTGGCTAAGCCGACTGACGCCGCCCAAGCTGCAAAAAAGCCTGTCTTCTCTTCTTCCTGAGGTGCTATCCCATAGAGGAAGTTACTAATCGCCACAAGGAGTCCGGAGGTCACAAAACCGGTCAAGGCCATCACTACAGGCAACAGGATGAAGTTCTCTTTTGAATTGAATATCCACATAATCGGAAGCAGCACCCGGGGCACTAGCAGTATCTGCAAGATGGGCTTGTTCCCATAACGGTCAATAAATTCACCATAGAAACGCAATCCCAAGATAAAACACACCATCTGGATGTTATTCAAAATCGCAATGGTCGAATAGCTGAGCTCTATCCTTCTGAGCATAAATACGGTGTAAAAGGGGGCGCCTATCCACACCGCAAAAACCCAGGTAATATAGAAAATCAATAACCGTCTGAAATCTCGATTGTGGAACGGCCCAACCAGCGAGGGCAAAAACCCCCTAAGGGGAGAACTTCTCATCTGAGGAAATGGAACCTTGAACAGGACAACATAGCCAGCGATTCCTGCTGCCATTCCCAAACAGAAGACCCAGAGAAATCCCTTATATCCGCCAACTGCATCGAGGAAACGCCCAGCTCCATAGGCAAATATTAT
>JAUWEO010000015.1 GCA_030608245.1 Candidatus Latescibacterota bacterium | reverse complement strand
GAAAAAGTGGCAAAAAAAGCAGCTTTGCCTCTTTATCTGTTTTCAATAGCTATATTCCCACTGCGGGAAGCCTTGAGGGCACTGACGAGTCTTATCTATCCTGAAGAACGGAAGACTGCCAGGCTCACTGAGGATGAGTTAAAGACGATGATAACTCTGGGACATAGCAACGGAGTAGTAGCAGGGTTTGAGAAAGAGACCATCACCCACATCCTTGAACTCGACCAGACGACAGTGAAAGAGATTATGACCCCCAGAGTCGAGGTCTTCAGTTTAGCTGAGAATATCCCCCTGTGGGAGGCCTGCCAGTTGGTAAAAGAAAGACGCTACTCCAGAGTTCCGGTGTATCGGAATTCAACAGAGAATATCGTGGGAATAGTCTATGCTAAGGATCTGCTGGCCTGCCAGGGTCAAAAGCAAAAAGGGACCTTGCCGATCCGAAAGGCCGACTTTGTCCCTGAAACTAAGAGGTTAAGCCTACTCCTGACCGAGTTCCAAGGTCGAAAGAAACACCTCTTCGTTGTAGTGGACGAATACGGGGCCTTAGCTGGAGTGGTCACCTTAGACGATCTGTTAGAAGAGGTGGTGGGCAGAGTAATAAATCAACCCACTCCAAAAGAGAGATACGAGTTTACGGACCGCTACACAATAAAAGTCTCTGCCCGAATGGAAATAGAGCGGTTCAACCAACTATTGGGAACTGCCATTGATGCCGAGGATGTAGAGACTGTGGGCGGATTTGTTATCAGCAAAACCGGCAGAATTCCCCAAAAGGGAGAATCATTCTGCATCGATCAGCTCCAGGTTAAGGTGATTGAAGCCCAAAGGAATCGAATTGTAGAATTAGAGATAAAGAAGGTTCACGAATGATCTGGTTTATTCCGCTAATTGCTTTATTTGTACTGCTCAGCGCCTTTTTCTCCGGGATGGAGACGGCGCTGGTTTCCTGCAGCCGGATAAGAATTCGTCACTCATTTGAATCAGGCAATAAAAAGGCAAGGGTTATCCAGCGGTTATTAGAAACTCCTGAGAGGGTGCTGGCTACCACGCTGGTGGGAACAAACATAGGGAATATTGCCGCCTCATCACTGGCCACATATCTAATTATTCATTTCGGCTACCCCCAAGAGGCAGAGCTTTTAAACACGCTCATTATGGTCCCAATTATCTTAGTCTTCGGAGAGATCCTTCCCAAAGCTTTTTGCTATCATCGGGCAGATATCTTAGTGCTTTGGTTCGCAGATATCCTCAAGGCCTTTTCCACAGTCCTGGCGCCGGTGATCTCAGTCACCTCATGGCCAGCCACCATGCTGCTTAAATTAACGAAGAAAACCCGCTATGAGGGCGGTCTTCCCCTCGGCAGAGAAGAACTTCAGATGTTAATTAAAGAAGGTCAAAGGGATGGGATCGTGACTCCCCAAAAGGCGAAGATGATCTACCGGACATTTGACTTCGGACACACTCCGGTTGGGAATATTATGATCCCCCTGCAGTCGGTTGTCTCTCTCGGCGCTGACTCCTCTGTGAACCAGGCAGTTTCCATCGTGACGAAGAGCGGCTACTCCCGGATCTTAGTGTTTGAGGAGAAAAAGTCTCATATCCTCGGTATTGTCGTCGCCACCGATCTGCTCGGACTCAAACCAGATGCCCCGATAAAACCTCTGATAAGGCCCGTGTCCGCAGTCAAAGCCACAACCAGACTCGAACATCTGTTGATCCAAATGCAGGAGAGTCAACATCCCCTGACGGTGGTGGTGGACAGGAAGAATATTCCCCTGGGCATAGTGACCATCGAGGACATTGTAGAGGAAATCGTGGGAGAGATCGAGGATGAATTCGACAGATAAGAAAACACTGATTGACTCGTAATCAAGATTGAGGGTTTACCAAGAGGACTGGAGGTAATATGCAGGAAAATCCGTATCTTATTGACTGGGCGATTACGAACGAATGCAATCTCAACTGCCTGCACTGCCGAGGAATGGCATCTCAACAGCTTGAGAGCAGCCGGGTGCTGGAGCTTGCCCAACAGATACCTCAGCTTTCCCCTCAATGGGTTATCATCGAAGGGGGAGAACCCCTGCTGCGAAAGGAGCTCTTCGATGTTCTCTCCATTATCAAGCAAGGGGGAATAGCGACCTATCTTATCACTAACGGAATGCTGCTTAACGAAAAAACAGCCAAAAAACTGGCCGAGTTAGCAGTGAGAGTTATGATAAGTGTTGACGGTACTGATAAGAAAAGCTACGAAGAGATTAGAAAGGGAGCAGACTTTGGCACCCTGAAGAAAGCGGTGCTGTTGTTGGCCGAACACCGGATACTGAATGCGTGTAATGTCACTATCGGACAGCACAATTACCGGCAAATTGAGAAAATTTTTCAGTTCGCTGAAGAGCTGAGGGTACCCAAGATTATATTTCTGGGACTGAAACCTTGTGAAGATTATAGGAAATATGTCCTCGGAAGTGAGGACTACCAAAAAATTATCTCCTCAGTAATGGAGTGTCAGAAAACTTATGGAATAGAGGTATTTTTCGACGAACCTTTTTTTGGACCCTTCTTAGAGGCAAATAAAATCAACTACTCTGCCAGCTCTGAAAGCGGAATAATCGTGCCTTCTGTCAGTCGTTGTATCTTTGGTGATTACCTATTTATCGAAACAAACGGCGATGTGAGGCCCTGCACCTTTGCACCTATGGTAGTAGGTAATGCAGGAGAAAAAGACCTGCCCAAAATATGGGAGGATGTACAGAAAAATGAGCTTATACAGCGGATAAAGGACTTCCGTTCAAGGTTGGGTGAGTGCCGGGAATGTCCTTACTTATACAACTGCGGAGGATGTCGATCCAGAACCTATTCCTTAACTGGCAACTGGTTTGAATCGGATCCTTCCTGTCCCCTTAGGAGGAGATAATGAGAGCAGTAGGAATCGATCCAGGAACTTACAGTTTCGATCTTTTCGGGATGGAAAACGACCAACGAATTATCGTGGATCTGGCGATAAGTTCGGAGGAGATATTCCAAAACCCATTTATCCTTATCGAAAAGCTCGAGGAATTGATGCCTCTGGATATTATCGTGGGACCATCAGGATATGGCATACCTCTGATGAGCATCGAGGGGCTCACTGAAAAAAAGATAGGGGATATGATTCCTTTAGATACACAGGTCTCCGTGAATGAGGGTATTAAAAGTGTTCTCTGGGAGATGAAGAACAGAAAAATGCCGGTGTGGTTCACCCCTGGGGTGATTCATCTGAAAACAGTTCCCAAGTACAGAAAATGGGGAAGAATGGATATGGGCACAGCAGATAAGGTCTGTTGTGTGGCACTGGGGATTAAGAACCAAAGCGAGCAATTAAACCTCCCTTATGAAGAGACATCCTTTATTTATGTAGAAATAGGGTACGGCTTCACCGCAGTCTTGGCAGTAACCAGTGGCAGGATAGTGGATGGAATAGGGGGGACAAATGGTTCCCTGGGATTTATTGCCTGTGGTGGCATGGATGCTGAACTTGCCATCCGGTTGAAAAATCCCACTCAAGATGTCGTTTTCAAGGGAGGAGTACGAGATTTCGTGGGGCAAGAAATCGAGCCAAGGGACCTAAACAGTCACCCGGAGGCAATGACCCTTCTGGCCGAGAGTGTCGAGAAAGATGTGGCCTCAATGTCGGTCGCTGTTCCCCACCCTAAGCAGATTATCCTCTCTGGTAGATTAATAGGAGATGCTTTTATAAGGGAGGAACTGCGAGACAGACTCCAGAAATACAGCCAGGTGGTGAGAGTAAGCAGGCCTTCCCAGGTGGCGAAAGAGGCCGCCTGTGGCGCCTATATTATCGGAGAAGGCCTGCTGGACGGCAAGTGTCGGATGATTGCAGAGATTATGGGCATCAGAGATTAAGAAGGTGTTCAGCAATTCGGCAGGAAAGGAGAACTCGAACAATGGGTAACAGCAAATATTCCATAGGCATAGATTTGGGGACAGAGTCGGCCCGCGCCGTGCTGGTAGATGTGCTCACCGGCGAAGAGGTAGCCACCTCGGTTTACAATTATCAAGACTGCGTGATCGACAGGTTTCTTCCTGATGGAAAAACCCAATTAGAGCCCGATTGGGCGTTGCAAAATCCGGCTGACTACATCGAAGCACTGAAGATTACTATCCCGGCCCTGCTCGGCGAAAGCCACGTGCCCCCCCAGGATGTGATCGGACTGGGCACAGACTTCACCGCCTGCACGATGATGTCCATTGACAAAAACAGCACACCTCTATGTATGTTAGATCAGTACAAAACCAATCCCCATGCCTGGGTTAAACTGTGGAAACATCACGCTGCGCAGCCTGAGGCCGACAAGATCAATCAGGTAGCCAGAGAAAGAGGAGAGGCATTCCTGGCCAGATATGGCGGTAAGATCTCCTCGGAATGGTTTTTCGCCAAGACCCTCCAAATAGTGAACGAAGCCTCTGAGATATACGAGGCCTGCGATAGACTGATAGAGGCGGCCGACTGGATTGTCCTTCAGCTCACCGGAGAGGAGAGGCGCAACCTGTGCACTGCCGGCTACAAGGCGATGTGGGACAAGAGGGCCGGTTATCCCAGTCGAGAGTACTTCCGGGCACTACACCCCCGGCTGGAGGATGTGGTAGATGAGAAGCTCTCCCGGGATATCTACCCGATGGGCACAAAGGCCGGTGGCATAACCAAACGAATGGCCGAACTCACTGGCCTTAGCGAGGGAACTTCCGTCTGCGTCGGCAATGTGGATGCCCATGTAGCTGTGCCTGCCACTACTGTGACCAAGCCCGGCAAGATGGTAATGATAATGGGAACTTCCATCTGCCATATGCTGCTGGGCAGAGAACAGAAGATCGTGGAAGGGATGTGCGGTGTGGTGGAAGACGGAATCCTGCCCGGATACTTCGGTTTCGAGGCGGGACAGTCGGGGGGAGGTGACATTTACGCCTGGTTTGTGCGGAACGCTGTGCCCGGGGAATACTCGGCCGAGGCAGGGCGCCGGGACATAGACCTTCACACCTTTCTGGCAGAGAAGGCCTCTCGACTTAACCCGGGGGAGAGTGGACTTTTAGCCCTGGACTGGTGGAACGGCAACCGGTCTGTGTTGGTGGATGCCGACCTCACCGGATGCCTGTTAGGATGCACTCTGAACACCAAAACCGAGGAGATCTACCGGGCACTCATCGAGGCCACTGCCTACGGTACCAGAAAGATCATCAAGGCCTTTGAGGAGGCAGGCGTACCAGTTGGTGAGCTGTACGCCTGTGGCGGCTTGCCGGAGAAAAATCCGCTCGTAATGCAGATCTTCGCTGATGTGACCGGCAAGGAGATAAAGCTTGCTGCCTCGGCTCAGGCTTCTGCTTTGGGGTCGGCTATGTTTGGGACAGTGGCTGCCGGCAAGGGAAACGGCGGCTATGACGACATCATCTCCGCTGCCTGGAATATGGGCCACCTGAAAGAGAAAACCTACCGCCCGATCGCCCAAAACCAGAGGATCTATAAGAAGCTCTTCGCCGAATATGAGAGGCTTCACGACTATTTTGGTCGGGGGGAAAACGACCTGATGAAAAGGCTCAAGAGAATCCGGGCCGCGGTAGCTGGGCGGATTAAGAAATGATTCCCTATCCGGGAATACTTTGAAGACTGCGATCTGAATTGATCTTCTTTGCCTCCAGAAGAATCCTTGCTTCCCGCCGAAGAAATAGGTAGATTTATCGTTTGACGGTAGTCAGAATCTCTGGGTAACCCTTCTAACCCTCTTACAAAAAGGGAGAAACACTATGCTGAGAAAAGGGACTTTCATAATGGTATTCTTAGGTCTTGTCTTTGTTATCACAACTGTCGGGGCGGTGACGCCCGCCATCTGGAAAGGTAATACCCAATCGGACTTCAGCCAGGGAGAACCTGCTAACATCTCTGTCACCAGCGAGGGAGAAGTTGTCCTGGCACCCGATTTTCAACAGGTCACGGACACCGAAGAGCTCTACATCTGGTGCATAGCGGAAGACAGGAAAGGAAACCTCTACACCGGCACCGGCAATAGCGGCAAGATATTCCGCATTGACAGAAAAGGAGAAAAAACTCTCTTCTTCGACTCCCCCGAGGTAGGCATCCACAGTCTGGTGGTGGACAGGAAAGGAAATCTCTACGCCGGCTCTTCCCCTGACGGGATCATCTATAAAATCGCCCCTGAGGGTATGGCCTCTACCTTCTCTAACACCGGGCAGAAATATGTCTGGAGCCTTGCCCTGGATGACAAGGGGTATATCTACGCTGGCACTGGCGAGAAGGCCAGAATACTAAAGATCTCCCCGAGAGGAAAAGTAAAGGAACTCTATGCCTCGACGGACAACCATATTATGTGCTTGGTCTGCACCCCGACCGGATCCGTCTTCGCGGGCACCGAAGGCTCAGGAATAGTCTACAAGGTTGACCCCAAAGGCAGAGTGATGGCCCTGTACGACGCCCCGGAAAAAGAGATCCACAGCTTAGTGCTCACGCCCGAAGCAGACCTCTATGTGGGAGCTATGTCGGGAACCGACTCCGACACGCAGCTCGAAACTCCCAACCAGTTTCAACCCCAGGGTTCTACTCTTTACAGGATTACTACCTCAGGCGCTGTCTGGCCCGTCTGGCATTGTCCAGAACCCCTCCTGCTCTCTTTGCTGAGAGACCAACAGGGGAACCTGATAGTCGGCACCGGGGAAAAGGGGATCATCTACTCCGTTACCCCGGAGGGGAAATGGACTGTGCTTTTGAAATGCCAGCAATCTCAGCCCCTTTCGCTTTGCAAGAACCGCAAGGGCGAGATATTTGTGGGCACAGAGGGCAAACTCTACCGGCTTATGCCTGACTATGCCAAACAAGGAGATCTCACCTCCCAGGAGCGGGATATGACAATCAGCTCGCGGTGGGGAAAGGTTTCCTGGAGGGCTGAAACTCCGGAAGGAAGCGAAATTAGCCTCCAGACCAGGTCGGGAAACACGGAGCAGGCAGACAGCACCTGGAGCCAATGGTCACAGAAACTTCAAGATCCGACCGGGAGTCAGATTACCAGTTTCCCCGGCCGGTTCCTCCAATATCGGGTAAATCTCTCGACCTCAAATCAGTCGGTAACGCCGGTGCTGAAGGAGATCTCCATCGCCTCTTTGCAAAACAATCTGAAACCGGAGATCAAAGTGGTGAACATAAGCTCCCATATTATCCCTCCGGAAGGCGGGCCGCCAATGCCGGAAGCTGGCCCCCAACAGGGAGACCTTCCGCCAGGACGAGGGCCAGGTCCTCAACAACCGCCACCAGGAAAGCCCCAGAGGGGCCTATGGCGGATAAGCTGGATTGCCCAGGACCCTAACAACGACAGCTTGGTATACGACCTTTATTTCCGAGGCAGTGAGGAGAAGAACTGGAAACTCCTTGAAGAGGGACTGCGCAGGATCTCCTATGTCTGGAACACCACCTCCTGCCCCGATGGGACACAACTGGTAAAGGTGGTTGCCTCTGACCGGCCCAGTAACTCTCCCCACCTCGCCCTCTCCACTGAGAAAGTCAGTAGGCCCTTTGTGGTGGACAACACCCCCCCACAGGTCGGGCGATTTGAGATTGAACAGCTTCCGGATGGCCGAATAACTGTGACGGGGAAGCTGAAAGACGCCACCAGCCCTTTGAAAAAGGCGGAATACTCCATCGACTCCGGAGAATGGCTGGTCATCTTCCCCACCGATGAGATTTTCGATTCCAAAAAAGAGCGTTTCTATCTCACCACCGAAGCTCTTACCCCAGGGGAGCATACCATAGTGGTCAGGGTGACGGACTTTCAGGACAACATCGGCACTGGCAAGGCAGTGGTAGAGGTACTCTATGCGGATAGTAGCTCAGAGAGTAAGTCACGCTAAGGTATTGATAGACGGGGAAACAGTTTCCCAGATTGACCGGGGACTGCTTTTGCTGGTAGGGATCAAAAACGATGACGCCCCTGCGGATGCGGACTTCCTTGCCCGAAAATGCCTAAACCTCAGGGTATTTGAAGATCAGCAGGGGAAGTTGAACCTCTCAGTTTTAGAGATAAAGGGAGAGATCCTTGCAGTCTCTCAATTCACTCTCTATGGAGACACCCGCAAAGGCAGAAGGCCCAGCTTCACCGAGGCGGCACCTCCCCAGGTGGCACAGTCTCTCTACCGGAAATTCGTGGAGGCGTTGCGCAAAAGCGGGCTTCCGGTCGAAACTGGGGCCTTTGGTAAGCACATGCTGGTGGAGATCCACAACGACGGACCCGTAACCTTAATCATGGAGAGTCAACAGTCGGTCTCAGGAAAGAGAAACAATGGCTGAATTCATCGCTGATTTTCATATCCACTCCAGATACAGTCGAGCCACAAGCGACCAGATGGATGTAGAGAACTTGGACAGGTACGCCCGGCTGAAAGGGATAAGGCTGTTGGGCACAGGGGATTTCACCCATCCCCAGTGGTTGTTTGAACTTAAAAGCAATCTGAACCGCACCGGGGAGGGATTGTTTCAGTATGGAGAAACCTTGTTCATCTTAACTGCTGAAGTTTGCAACAATTTTCACCACAACGGGGTGGGCAAAAGGATACACAACATGATATTCGCTCCGAGTTTTGAGACTGTTGAGCAGATCAATACAGCCTTGCAGTCCTACGGGGACTTGAGGGTGGATGGCAGACCCAACCTGGCCCTCTCCGCCAGCGATTTAGTGAAACTGGTGCTGGACATCTCGGCAGACTGTCTCATCGTCCCCGCTCATGTCTGGACGCCCTGGTTCTCCCTGTTCGGCGCCAATTCAGGCTTCGACCACATCACGGAGTGCTTCGGGGATCAAACAGAAAATATCTACGCCTTGGAGACCGGACTTTCCTCCGATCCTCCCATGAACTGGCGTCTGAGCTGTTTGGATAGATTCACCTTTATCTCTAATTCTGACGCTCACTCCCCGGTTAGGATAGGCAGAGAGGCAAATATCTTCGATGTCCCCTTCGGTTATAGAGAAATCAGAGAGGCCATCAAGACTAAGAATGGCTTTCTAAGCACCATAGAGTTTTTTCCCCAGGAGGGTAAGTACCACTACGACGGGCACCGGAAGTGCGATGTGTGCTTGTCACCTAAAGAATCAAAGAAACTCAATAACCGATGTCCGGTCTGCGGGGCTCCTCTTACCGTAGGGGTGATGCACAGAATCGATGAACTGGCCGACAGACCGGAAGGATTCACCCCTCAGAAGCCAGTTCCCTGCAGACATCTGGTTCCTCTCGCGGAGATAATAAGTGAGGCATTAGATGTGGGGGAAAAGACTGTGACAGCAAATACCCAATATGATAGATTGGTCCAGCGCTTTGGAAGCGAATTCAATGTCCTCTTAGAAGCTCCTGCTGAGGAGTTAGAAAAACTCGTTCCTGGGAGGATTTGTGAAGATATCCTGAAAGTCAGAAATGGAGAGGTCCAGATTTCTCCAGGTTACGATGGGGTATATGGGAAGGTGAAAGTGTTGGAACGAAAGGAGCAACAACAGGCACAAATGAACCTGTTCTGATGGCGCAGGGGGAGAATTTCTGTTGACTTTTGGCCATTTATGCATTATCTTCAATTTCAATCCATTCGCACGAACTTCCTTCCCTGTGGAGACCGCGTAAAGCTTCATTCCACCGCGAAGACAGCCAAACAAACAGGGAGGCATCCTCTCTTTCTCTGCGATTTTTGTTATCTCTGTGTTTGTGCGGTGAAGTTTGATAGGAGGTTTTTGGTTATGCCCAAACTAAGTGTAAATGTGGATCATGTGGCTACTCTTCGTCAGGCCAGGAAGGCAAGGGAGCCAGATCCCGTAGCTGCTGCCGTCCTGGTTGAGTTGGCTGGGGCTGATGGCATCACCGTCCATCTGAGAGAGGACCGCAGGCACATCAACGACCGTGACCTGCAGCTGTTGAGGCATACGGTCAAGACGCATCTCAATATGGAGATGGCTGCCACAGACGAGATGGTTACTATCGCCCGAGAGATCATGCCCGATATGGTCACCTTGGTGCCAGAAAAAAGAGAAGAACTCACTACTGAGGGGGGACTGGATGTGCTTCAGAAGACAAAGGAGCTGGAGATGGCGATTTCAACTCTTCACAGCAGTGAAATCTTAGTCAGCCTGTTTGTCGACCCTGATCTGAAACAGGTGAGAGAGTCAGCCCGGATCGGTGCCGACTACGTCGAGCTTCACAGCGGTGAGTACGCCAACGCCACCGACTTCGCCCAAGAAACAGAACAGTGGGAAAAGATAAGGGATATGGCGATGGCCGGCGAGAAGTTGGGCCTGGGAATCAACTCCGGACACGGCCTTACTTACCAGAATGTCTCCCGTATCACTCAGATCAACCAGATCGAGGAAGTATCTATCGGCCATTCCATAATCGCCAGGGCAGTACTGGCGGGACTGGAAAGCGCAGTCAGAGAAATGCTCGCCCTGGTGCGCAGATAAACCCGGAACGATAAAGTCGATTTTGCCACAAAGACACCAAGGACACAAAGAAAGATACTTTTGATAATTGAAAAATCGGGCATTCTGTTTTTTTGTGCTCTTTGTGTCTTGGTGGCGAGATTTAACCGTATTACGAAAGAATCAATCTTCAACACCCAAATCCAAGAAGGGAGAGATCGATGAGGAGAAGCTGGATCTGGAAGGCGGTTCTTATTGTCATTGTGATCATTGCCTCGCTGTGGTCTATTTACCCAACAGTTAAGCTACATATCCTTTCGGAAAGGGAGAAAACCCATTTACGGCTGGAAGAGTCCAGTAAGTTAGAGAAGTTAGAGGCCAATGCTATCAAACTGGGTCTCGATCTACAGGGGGGAACACACTTGGTGTTGGAGGCGGATCTTTCTGGTGTTCCTCCTGATAAGCACAAGAAAGCGGTAGCAAGCGCTATCAGGGTAATCAGAAACAGGATAGACCAGTTCGGGGTGACAGAGCCAATCATCCAGCAAGCGGCTGGCAACAGAATAATTATTGAGCTGCCAGGACTCCGGGATATCAGTCGGGCGAAGACGTTAATCGGCGAGACCGCTCTGCTGGAATTCAAACTCCTCAAAAGTCCAGATGACCTGTCCCCTGTGCTCAGCAAAATAGACAGATTCCTGGCCCAGAAAGACACCACCGTTAAAGAAGAGGAGACCGTTGAGCTCTTCCGTGAGATCACTAAGACTCGACCTTTCCAGTCATTGCTCGTCGAATATGGTCATTATATCGCTGTCCCAACTGGGAATATATATAAAGTGAAGGCCATCCTTGCTCGGCCTGAAGTGCAGGAACTTATTCCAGCGGACGCTCAGTTTCTCTTGGGACACCAACCGGAAGGACCACCAGAACAGCAGGTTTATCCGCTATACTATGTGAAATCCCAACCGGAGATGACCGGAGCTATGGTAGGGGACGCCGATGCCAACATCGGCACCGGCCAATATGAAGGGCAGCCTGTTGTGGAGTTTTCCACTACCCGTGAAGGAGTGAGGCTGTTCTCCCGATTAACAGGTGCCAATATCGGCAAACGGATGGCCATTGTTCTGGATGGCAAGGTTCACACAGCCCCAGAGATCTTGGATAAGATCGGCAATGGACGCTCCATTATCACCGGCAGCCGCACATTGGAAGAGGCCACCGACCTGGCTATTGTGCTCCGAAGCGGTGCCCTGCCTGCCCCCCTAAATATCATCGAGGAGCGAACTATAGGGCCATCACTGGGAAGCGACTCCATCCGAACCGGACTTCGTGCCGGCATTATCGGTTTCCTTATAGTCATCGCCTTTATGATCTTCTACTATGGAACAGCAGGTCTAATCGCCGATTTGGCCCTCGTGTTAAACTTAGTGCTCATCCTGGGAGTGCTGGCAGGCTTCCACGCTACCCTTACCCTCCCCGGTATGGCCGGACTTATTCTCACCATCGGTATGGCAATAGACGCCAATGTGCTCATCTTCGAGAGGATCAGAGAGGAGTTGCGAGCCGGCAGAACCATTCGGGTGGCTATCGAAAACGGTTACACCCGTGCCTTTAGAACCATCCTGGACGCCAACATAACTACTCTTATTGCCGCTTTGGTGCTTTATTACTTTGGTACCGGGCCCATAAGAGGATTCGCCGTGACCCTCTCCATCGGCATCCTGGCCAGTATGTTCACCGCCATAGTGGTGACAAGAGTCATCTTCGAGCTAATTACTGGGCGCGGGGCCAAAGGACTGAGCATCGGGAAATTTGCCCCATTTGTGGGCACAAGATTCAGATTTATCGACAGAAGACGCGCTGTTCTTCTGGGCTCTGGGGTAGCCATCTTGGTGGGGCTGTCTTCCCTTGTCCTACACAAAGGACCTAACCTGGGATTGGACTTCACTGGGGGAACCCTGCTGGGCATTCACTTTCGCACCCCTGTCCCTGTAGAAGAGATAAGGGAATCCTTAGCCGAGGTTCAATTAGAGGAACGAATTGTAGATCTCAGAGAAAGTGAGATTAAACAATGGGGAGATCCCAATGATGTGCTTATCAGAGTGGGAGAACGAGAGGCCGGCACAGAGATAGCCGAGGCGATAAAAGGCACTTTGAAACAGAGCTTTAAGACAGAGCTATCCGGCAAGGAGGAAGAGTGGCTGCTGCGGCAGGAAAAGGTAGGGCCTAAGATTGGAAGTGAATTGAAAGGGAAGGCCATCAAGGCGATGCTGATCGCCCTGCTGGGGATGCTTCTCTACATTGCCATACGATTTGAGTTCAAATTCGGCGTAGCTGCTGTCGTCGCCCTGTTCCACGATGTGCTGATCACTATGGGGGTATTTTCTCTGCTCAATAAAGAGTTCTCCTTAACCATTGTTGCCGCCTTGCTTACCATTGTCGGCTACTCTCTAAATGACACCATCGTGGTCTCTGACCGAATCAGAGAGGGGTTGAAACTCTACAAAAGGGAGAGATATCCCGACATCATTAACCGTTGTATAAATGTAACCTTAGGGCGCACTATGATCACATCTTTAACTACTATTTTAGTAGTGCTGTCTCTGTTTCTATTCGGAGGAGAGGTGATTCACGATTTCTCTTTCGCCCTGTTAATCGGTATCGTAGTGGGGACATATTCCTCTATTTACATCGTCAGTCCTATCCTGGTAGAATGGCAGGCCAAAGTGGAGAGGAAGAAACAGGCGAAGTTGGCGATTACCGTCTCTTCTCGTGCAAGATCTAGAAAGAAAACGGTGTGAGATATAGTTATCAGCAATAGGCGGGGGCACAGACCTTCCTGTTCCTCGATGAAACTGTATCCGGAAAATTGAACACTGAAAAACACCGAAATGGCAAGGCCCCGGCTTTTGAAACAGACCGGGGCCTTTCTCATTCTGGGGTGAGTGAGGGGACTTGAACCCCCGACCACCAGGGCCACAACCTGGTGCTCTAACCTGACTGAGCTACACTCACCATCGATTATGAAGCACGCCTGGGGCGACTCGAACGCCCGACCTGCGGATTAGAAGTCCGCTGCTCTATCCAACTGAGCTACAGGCGCATTAAGTAAGTATAAAATACCGATGCCATTTTGTCAAGTCCTTTTTGTTTGAAATGGGAGAGGTTCAACCGTCCGTTCTTTTAGCCAAGATTCAATCGCCTCAGGGCGAAATCGGACACATCGACCAACCTTCACAAATGGGATCTTTTTCTGGGATACCCAGCTGTCTATGGTATAAACCCTAAGTCCTAAATAGTCAGCCATTTGACGTTTATTCAGGAGGTGTTTTGGGTTGATCTCAGTCATCAGATGTGTATACCTTGTGTTTGAGTTGTTCTGCAGAAAAACAACGCTATAGACTCGCTAAGAGTCTGACTGTCTTCCCCGTCAAAATGAGTCTGCTTCATATCGCTCAACTCCATTGTTCCGTATGAGCACAAAAAAAGCCCGGGAATGAAAAATTATTCATCTTCCGGGCTTAAAGATAAAACAACCAAAATACGACTGCGACAGCTACAATGGCTGTTGTCGCATAAAAAATTCAATGCCGGTAGTTTTTTGTTGTTGAGGTGCTTGCTAGCTCACCAATATAAGTATCTTATGGAGAAGAGATTTTTGGGGATACTGGAGCTATTTGAATGCATCAGAACGTCCATTCTGTCGAGACTTATTACTGAGGTAACCACCATTTGGTTTCTGCCTTTTTAGGATTTAATCCGGACCTCTTAATTCTACGGTAAACTCGGTCCCAAACCCTCTTTTTCAGTTTTTTCTCCTCGTCACGGTATCGCCATTCGCTTTTTCCGCAGGTCTTTTTGAGAACTCTAATACCCTCTCGGGTTTCATCATTCCAATACTCATCCCGAAGAAGGTCATCAATCGTTGCTTTTCCTTTACGATACTTGTCTATTATCTCTATCTGACGTTTTCTGTCCCTAACTTTAACACGCTCTTTGGCCTTCATGATAAGGCTGGCAAGAGGATGAGGACATTCTTCGAGGACTACTCTCTTTGCCTCCATGATGTGTTTGATTGTTACCTTAAGAGTCTCTCCATCGATCAGGTGCAAAAAACCTTCTATTTTGAAGGTGGGACACTCTGGAAAGGGGGCCTTCCATTTGCGTATGGGACGTCCTTTTGAATCCTTTTCTTTGGCTACCACCCCCGGGGAAATACTGAGGGTTGGAAAGAATCTCGGATAGACTTTTTTCCTATCAAATGCGACGAAATCCCGAATGGCACCGAAATCTGGACTTGTCTCAGATTTCTCAAAGTCTGCTAGAACGCAACACATCCAGTAGTAGCTAAACTCCCTCGGCAGAC
>JAUWEO010000185.1 GCA_030608245.1 Candidatus Latescibacterota bacterium | reverse complement strand
CTGGGAAGGAAATCGATACAGTCATCGAGAGGTTGGCCCAGGCCAAGATTATATTGCAGGGAGAGATAATCGAAGCAGAAGAGAGTGAAGAGCCTCCTGCCGTTGTTTGTAAAAAGACGATAGTAGTGGCCAATAAAATCGATTCACCCCAGGCCCAGCAACGATTTGGTGCCCTGCAAGATGTATGTGCTCAGAGATTTCCCTTAATTGCTATCTCAGCGAAGGAATCCCGAGGGTTAGAGGAGATGAAGTCCAAGATTCATAGGCTCTTAGATATCGTTCGAGTCTATACCAAAGCACCTGGAAGACCGATGGATCGCGACGATCCGGTAATCCTCAAAAAAGGGGATACTGTTATGGATGCAGCTCGGGCTATTCATAAAGACCTGGTGAGAGACCTGAAATACGCCAGATTGTGGGGCTCCAATAGATTCGACGGCCAGAGGGTGGAGAGAAATTACATCCTGGAAGACGAAGATATGGTGGAGTTCCACATCTGATCGTTCAGATGCTTATCGAAAAACGAGAAGGCCTTATTCCCGGCAAAGGAGTGTTCCCCCATGAAGATGTCGAACTCCAGGTTAGGGGACACTCCGGCGGCGTCGTAGATATTCTTTAGGTGTTTATGTGCCTGTTTGGTGAACTCGAACTGAAAGCAGGTGTCGTTGATGCCGCTTTCTACCAGAAGCGGCCTGGGAGCAATCAGGCCGGCTATATCGGCTACATCCGCATATTTATAGAGATAGGGCACAAATTGGGAGCCGCAGAAGTTGGCGGTCTCCACTGCGTAGTGGCGGGTAGTAGTAAGATAGCAGATGATATCGGCCGCCTTCACCCTCTCATCCAGGGCTGAAATATAGGTGGTCATCGTGCCCCCAAAACTCAACCCCATGCATCCTATCCTTTGAGGATCGACCTCCGGCTGTTGGCAGAGGAAATCCAAGGCGCACATCCCATCGTGGATGTTCCTGGCCAGAAGCACCTGCCCCAGGAGAAGTCCTTTAATGAAGTAGATGTTGCACTTGTCCCTTCCGGGGAAGGGGTCACTGTAGGCCACCCTCTCGCCGAAAGGACGGAAATCGGGGCAAATAGTGACATAACCCCTCCCAGCCATCTGCTCTCCGTAGTTGTAATTGTGCCCTTTTATATTTACTTCTCTCTCTGGCTGATCAAAGGTTACTCCGGCAACCGAGTCCTTACCAAAAGGACCGTGCCCGTGACAGCAGAGAATGCCAGGAAGCTTTTTATCCTGGCAGGCCTCTTTGGGTTTCAGAAGGTAAAGCGGCATTCGCAGGTGCTTTTCGGTGGCGATGGTGTATTTCTCCCTCACAAAATCCCCGCAATCCTCCTCACCCAGTTTATCAGACTCCAGAGGGACCTTTTCAGGGAATCCGCCTAAGAGCTCCAGCAGTTTGGCCTTAAGCTCCCTACGCCACCTCTCGAAATCCTTCTTTGTGCGACTCTGGAAGTGGAGACAGGGGGTTGTGTCTTGCTCCAGATTGATGTAATACCATTCCATGCTATTCAAAAATTCGCCCATTTGATCCTCTTTCTTGAACCTTAATCGGTGTTCACTGGGCCTTCTGGTAGATTAGCCCTCCATATTCGATAAATGCCTCGGACATGGCCTCTATCTTCTCCCGAGTATGTCCCACCGCCTCAGGCGATCCATACCACTTGGCGACAAAACCTCCATTGAATTTGCCGAAGGATTCTATAAGGTATTTTGCATAGTTTCGGACATCCTCCCCGGTTCCCTTGACCATAGTGTTTTGAATGTCCACCGGACACCAGAAGCATAGTCTTCCCCCGAAGAGCTCTGCCAGTCGCTCAACTCCCATATTCTCTTGCTGGTCCATCTGGATCAGATCGAGTTCGGCTTCGATAAAATCCTCCAACAGATCAATGATGTATCCGCAACTGTGAAGAAATGTCAACATTCCCTGCTGGTGGGCGAAACTGTAGACCCGTTTGTATCTGGGCTGGAAGAATTTTCGGAATATCTTCGGTGCCAGCATCGGTCTGTCCTGGAGTCCCCAATCATCGCAGGAGATGATCCCATCTACGCCCAGGCTGGCGAGATTCTCAATGCTGTCTATGGCGATATCTGCAAGCCTATCGAGTAACCTCTCCAGGTCTTCCGGATGAAGGTATGAGTCCGTCCAGGCCTCCTGGTGGCCTCGCAGGTATTCTAAGCGATGGATGATGCTGAAGGGGATGCCGGCAAGGACGAATTTCTCCTGCCTATTTTCAGAGATAACCTTTCGGGCGGTTTCGTATCTGTGAGGGTTCTTGTAGTCGGGAAAGCGAAATCCTTGCAGACGGGAGTAGTCGGACAAGGGGTGATATTTCACCTGGCCCATTGTCACGTCGCCTGGCAGCTTTTCCCAGATGGATCCCCATTCATCCTCCCAGCGGGTTTCAGTGTCGATCTTCGGCTGCCAGTTCGGATCAGGGTCTATTCCAACGTGCTGCAGGAAATCAGTTCCATAAGGCTCTGGCAGGTCAATGGGGACTCTGTCCGGTCCCTGAAATAAAACAGCCCTCCGCACTCTCTCGCGGGATGTCATGGTTGCTTCTCCTTTTTAGAATCGGTCTTTGCACCCCTCTGTACTACAAACCTGCGAAACCTTGTTTTTTTAACAAGGTTTTTGTTTTAGAATCCGTGAAATCCGCGTAATCCGCGGTTGCTTTTTCTTTGGTTGCGGTTTTGCTGCGCTGTGTTCCCCGGCCTCAGGAAAGCCCCATCCTGTTCATATTTTCCAAACTGATCTTAAGGCTTTCCAAGGGATGCCTCTGGCACACATCCTGCTCAACCAGATACCACTCGGTGCCGGCCTGTTTGCAGGCCTCAAGGATAGCTTCCCAGTTGAGATTTCCCTCTCCCACCTCGGTCATAATCTGCTCGCTCTGCTTTATGCTCATATCCTTGAGGTGAAGCAGGGGCAGCCTGCCTTTGAGTCTTCGACACCAGTCGGCAGGATCTCCTCCGCCGTACTGCACCCAGTAGGTGTCTATTTCCCCTTGAAGATATTCCGGATCGCTTTCATCGTAAAGGATCTCCAGACCGATCTTATCCCCATACTTCTCGAACTCGATGGCGTGATTGTGATAGGACAGGGTAATGCCATTCTCGTTGAAGATTTTCCCGGCCTGGGAAAGCTCCCGGGCCACCTTTTTGTATCCTTCTCCGTTGTGAAGTTCCGAGGGAAGTACCGGACAGGCAACGTGGGGTGCTCCGAGGATCTTGTGCTCCTCGATCACGGCCTCAATATCTCCCACCAGCCTCTCGTATCCGGTGTGAGTGGCGCAGGCAAACAGCCCCTCGCTGTCCAGAATCTTTTTCAATTCCTGGGGTTCAATCGGCCCTATTCCAGAGACCTGAACAGCTCGGTAGCCTATCTCGCTGAGCTCGTGCAGGGTCCTGGCGATATCCTGGGGTGTTTTCATGTAGTCCCGCAGGGTATACAACTGCGCTCCGATTTCTGTTTCTGTCATGGTTTTCCTTCTCCTTTCCGCTAATAATGGGATCAACCTCCCGCAGGTTTGGAACCTGCGGGAGGTTATGGTTGATCTCGTTGATTTATGAAAGATAGATAGATTTCTCAAGCTAATCTCTGGAGATCTTAAGGCCTCCTTACAAAGCCCGCCAATACTCAAGGTACTCCTCCTTCGTTCGTAACGATTTCAGGAACTCAATATAACTCATTTGGAGGTCTTCCGCAACCTCTTTTCTCTGGAGAAACAGGTTTCTCTTCTGACCGGGGTCTGAGGGAAGGTGGTAAAGCTCGTGGCCGAAGGATTGGCCCAGCGCCTTGAGCCCCATAGCGATCCCGTCCACATCCCGGGTTTCGCCCTCGTCCCGGGCTT
>JAUWEO010000171.1 GCA_030608245.1 Candidatus Latescibacterota bacterium | reverse complement strand
CAATATATTTCTTGGACTTAAGTGAGTGTGAACCGGCAAAGGCTTTGTCAAGGAACAGCCGCCCTGGGACCTGGACTATGGTGAACTACGAGATCGAGCACGGCCAGGGAGTGATGCTTTTCGCTGGTTCGCTGACTGATTCCCCATCCGTGACCTTGAAGTTGAATGTCACCGGCTGGTATGGGATCTATCTGGGGATCTACTACGGTGGCTGTGCCGGGGTTCTAACCGACTGCATACTAAAGGTCAAGCTGACCGGTGATGCGGTCCACAGCCGAGTGGGGAGGGAGAACTGCTATCCGAACAAAGATGGACATTATCCGGAAAAAGAGCTAAAATGGAGCGACATCGCTGAAGCCTTCTGGAAATGCGCCGATCTCACCGGTGAGGCGATCCGATTCGCTCGCCCCACACAGGGCAAATTTGCCGAGTCGGATACCAATATCGCCTATGTAAAAGTCGTGCCACTCACCGAGGGTGAAATAGAGGAAATCAAGAGAGATTCCCGGCAGCCACATACCCGCCGACTGATCGCAAACTATGATGGAGGAAATATCGGGCAGTGGGGATTGAGCAGCCTGGATGACATAAGAGAGGAATTTGAATGTCTCCGGGATAGTGACTTCGACATCGCACTCTATGGAGTCGCCCGTGGCCCAATCTGCTTTTATCCCACCGGAGTGGGCGAATTCATTCAGGCAAATATATTCGTTCCTTCTCATAAACAATACATCGCTCAGGCAGTACACAGACTCTGGGAAACCGGGATCGACTTGCTTCGTGCTGCTATTGAAATGGCCCATGAGGTGAATGTAAAATTGTTCCCACAGGTGAGATTCCAAGCTACTCAATTACCTCCCCAACATGAGCCGCGTTATTATGGCGGACAGTTGTTGGCCCAACATCCTGAGTGGCTGGCTCGCTACCCCGACGGGGAACCCACCCGTCATCTCTCTTTTGCCTTTCCGGAGGTGCGCCGGTTTTACATCAGGCTTTTTCGTGAGTGGGTTGAGGATTACCAGACAGACGGAATTAATGTCCTTTTCTCCCGCAGTGCGCCATTTGTCTACTATGAGGAACCTGTGTTGGAAGCATTCCAAAAGGAATATGGGGAGGATATGCGGAAGGTAGAGCAGGCCGACGAACGGGCGTTGTACTGCCGGGCGAAGTTTGTGACCCAATTCCTCCGCGAAGTTCGCCAGATGCTGGATGAAGTGGGTCAAAAACAAGGGCGTTGCATCCCTACCTGCTATTTGGTGCCCTTCCATAACACGCTCGACTTCTCCGGTACGGCGGTCGAAGAATCTATGTTTCATGCCCTCGATGTGGCCACCTGGATGAAAGAGGGGTTGGTAGACTATCTAGTTATGCATATCTCCTGCTTTGAAGAGCACGACGGAAGCGAGCAGATACCCCACATTCGAGAGTTTGTGCATTTAGCCAGGGGAACCAAGACAAAGATTTATACCGATATATATCCTCGTCGCATGCCTCCCCGGGTCTATCGAAAAATAGCGATGAACTATTACCAGGCCGGTGCCGAGGGCCTGGCTTTTTGGGATTCCTTCGGCAGATACCTCCGCGCCAGCGAGTGGGCCTTCGTCAAGAAGCTCGGCCACAAGGACGATCTGCCAGCGTGGAGAGGCCACGGTGACGATTACTACCGAGTCGTACCTATGCTCTCTCTGGATGGCCAGCAGATGGGACGGGAGTTCTCGCTGCCGACCGATGGATAGTTTCCGAATCAAGTTTGGTCTAAACACCCCTTGCTTTTTCCCAGAATTCTCCAGCTCGGTAAGAGCTTCTCACAAAAGGCCCAGCAGCGACGGCCCGAAAGCCCAACTGGACTGCTGCGGTCTTGTACTGTTGAAACTCTTCTGGAGGCACAAACCTTTTCACCTCCACATGGGCCTTAGTGGGCCGCAAGTATTGCCCCAGAGTGACTATGTTACAGCCTACCTCACGCAAATCTTCCAGGACAGAGAGTATCTCTTCCCTCCCCTCCCCCAGTCCGAGCATCAAACCTGATTTGGTGTAAATTCTCGAATCCAAATTCTTCACCAGCTCAAGGAGTTTTAGAGACCGGGCATATTTTGCCTCAGGTCTCACTTTTCTGTAGAGCGAGGGCACAGTTTCCACATTGTGTCCCAACACCTCTGGCTGTGCCTCTGCCACTGTTTGTAGCGCTTTCCGGGATCCCTGGAAGTCGGGTACAAGCACCTCGATGGCTGTATCAGACATCGCAGTTCGGATCTGGTGGATAGTTTCAGCAAAATGCCCGGCTCCGCCGTCTGGGAGGTCATCCCGCGTAACAGAGGTAATCACCACATAGCCAAGATTAAGCCTTTGCACCGCCTGGGCTACCCGATGGGGCTCATCCGACTCCAGGGGAGGAGGAGTACCGCTGTTCACCGCACAAAATCTGCAATTACGCGTGCACACATCCCCCAAGATCATAAAAGTGGCCGTCCCTTGCCCAAAGCATTCGGCTATGTTAGGGCATCTGGCGCTTTCACACACTGTATGAAGCTCCAGGTCCGTTAAAATCCGTTGCATCGGTTCAATTTGTTCGCTGATGTGTATCCGTTTTTTCAGCCATTCTGGGGGAGTTGCCATCTGTTTTTTTCCTGCTTATCAGTTGTATTTGAGTGAAAATACGGTGGGGCGTATTAGATGAATTTCGCAACTGGCTATTTACTATATCATTCCCCTTAATCTTTCGACAGGCAAAGGAATTATTGAATAATTCCAATGACAATTTACCACAGTAGGCACAAAATGTCAACTGGAGAAGATGACTTATCAAAGGAAAAGATTCTCAAAGGGGGGCTAACATTTCTCCATAGTAAGGCGGTTTGGAATCCTTTTACCCCCGATAGTCTATTGTGGGTAGGACTAACTTCTGTTTCTGAGAGCCCACTGACTATATTAGAAGAACTGAGCAACGAAAATGATCAATTGAAAAAGAAGATAAATGAGCATGAACAAACAATTCAGGTACTGGTTTTGATGAAGAATTTGTGCGTTTTTTAAAAAAAGGTGCATTTTGGACTTGACATCCCCAAGAGATGTCCTATATTTCATGTATCCGTATAATATGTATAATAAGTATTATGAACATAAACAGTTATTTGGTTATTACAATAGGTGCCTGTAAATGAAGAAATTGGACATACTAAATCCCGAGCCTTTGTATCTACAGCTAAAGAAAGATTTGCAACGGGAGATTATTGAGCGAAGGCTAATTCCTGGAGATAAGCTTTGGTCAGAGAAAGAGTTACGGGAAAAGTGCGGTGTTTCCGTCATCACGGTGAGAAAAGCCTTGGCCGAGCTGTGCAAAGAGGGATGGATATATAAAAGGCAAGGGATGGGAAGCTATGTGACAGAAAGAAATCAGGAGAGAAACCTTGCTGATCAACAGCTTAAGAATATAGCTTTTATCATATGCAACAAGACCTCACTGGACGGCTTTTACTCCCGAGTGTTACACGGCGCAGAGAGAGCAGCAGATGAGAGAGGCTATCACTTGTTTTATCATAGTATAACGACGGAAGAACAGATGGAGAACTTTGAGTCAAAGATAAGAACACTATTCAATGCGAACAATACCATGGGCTTGATCATAACGGGAATTATGCCGCCCAGTACGGTTACGGCGGCAAAAAAGGGACCGCTTTCCTGTATCTTCGTCGGAGATATCGCTCAAAAGAGAGTAACTGACAGGAAAGTCAATATCATAGCCCTTGATGACTATAGGGCTGTTTTTGAAGGGATGAGCTATCTAATTTCCCAAGGGCACCGGAGGATAGGATTCTTATGCGGGCCATTACACTACTCTTGGTGGATTCAAATGTTTCAGGCATATAAAGATGCCTTAACACGGGCAGGAATTCCCTGGAACAAAAGACTCTCAGTTTGTTGTGAGGTGGATACAGTAGAAGAGGGCTACAGGGCGATAAATGAACTCTTCTCCCGAAACAATTTACCCACAGCGATAATGGCAACTAACGATATGCTTGCAGTGGGAGCTATGAAGGGAATCAAACGGAAAGGGCTGAAGACACCGCAAGATATGAGTGTAGTGGGGATAGGGGATTATGAGATTGGGCGATACTATGAGCCTCCATTAACCACAATGCGCTGTGAAATAGAGAGATTAGGAGAGAGGGCTGTGGAGATTCTTACCGGCCATAATACACCGCGCACGCCGACAAGGGAACTGTTTCCTTATCAATTGATTAT
>JAUWEO010000095.1 GCA_030608245.1 Candidatus Latescibacterota bacterium | reverse complement strand
ATTCGGAGATTTCAAAAGTTCAAAAATTGTTCTTAAATTAGGACGCAGATTTTCGCTGATACTCGCAGAAGACTATTTTCTCAGTTAGTTCTTTATAGTTAAAATTTTGACAATCTGCGTTTACCCCGTTAGATAAGATGTTAAAACTGATTAAATTTGACAAAAGGTCTAATCTAATTATCTAATGGGGTTTATCTGCGTCCAAAATGGAAATCCTATATGATGAACTTAAACGAATTTGTCAATTTACGGGCCAATTCTCCAAACCCGGAGTGAAATCCTAAAACATACACCAACAGAGGGAGTGCTTATGTATGCAGTAATGAGGATGGCTGGTTTTCAGTTTAAGGTGGAAAAACAGCAGGAGATTCGGGTACCTAAGTTGGATCTACCAGTAGGGGAGAAGATCACTATTCCGGAGGTCCTCTTGGTCTCAGACAATGAGAAAATAACGGTGGGGACCCCCACTGTTCCCGGAGCAACCGTGGAGGCAGAAGTTCTTTCCCATGGAAGAGGAGAAAAGATTACTGTGTTCAAAATGAAACGAAGAAAGAACTACAGGCGCAAAAAGGGACATAGGGAAAACTACACCCGGATTTTGATCGAAGCTATCCAGGTAGAAGAAAACAGAGGAGGTGAATGATTATGGCGCACAAGAAAGGAGTGGGGAGCTCTCGAAACGGCAGAGAAAGTCATTCTAAGCGCTTGGGAGTTAAGAGATTTAGCGGACAATTTGTGAGCCCAGGCACTATCCTCGTCAGACAGAGGGGTACTAAGATTCATCCCAGTGTCAATGTGGGTAAAGGCAGAGATGACACCCTGTTCGCTTTAGTTGCCGGCAAGGTTTGCTTTGAGAAGACTGGCCGGGGGAGAACCAACGTCAGTGTGACATAAGTGAGGAGAATTCATCTGTCGTTCTCACGACTACCATCGGCAGATTTCTTATGAAACGGAAGGAGATGAGTTAAATTGAAGAAAGATATCCATCCCAAATACGAAGACGCTGTCATTACCTGCAGTTGCGGTAATTCGATTAAGACCAGGTCCACGGTAAAGAACCTGCGAGTGGAGATATGCTCGAAATGCCATCCTTTTTACACTGGTACCCAGAAGTTGGTGGACAGCGCTGGGAGGGTGGAGAAATTCCAGAGAAAATATGGTTTATCCCAGAATAAGGCTTCAGAAAACCAAACAGAAAAATAGTTTGTTTATAAGTCTCAACTACGAAATCCCAAAGGCCATAAATGCAATCCGCTCGTAAGAAGTTCTCAAGAGAAAGGGAGCATCTCGGACTTTTTGCGAGTCAATCGAATTTGGTTCATTTTGGCTATCGGAGCCTGGGCATAAATCATTTCTGGTAGGCAAGCAAAAGGGTGAAATATGTTGTCTGACAAGCTGGAGGAGATAGAGAACCGATACTCAGAAGTAGAGCGACTTCTAACCGACTCCCGAATAATGAAACAGAGGGAGCGATATCGTGGCCTGGCCAAAGAGCACGACGAATTGGGCGAGGCCGTGGTCCTCTACCGCCGTTACAAAGCTGTGCTGAAAGATTTTCAAGAGGCAGAGAAGATTCTCAACCAGTCCAATGGTTCTGAAGATGCCGAGCTGGTGGAACTGGCAAAGGCAGAGATCCAGGAGTTAAGGGGAGAAAAAGAGGGACTTCTGGAGCAATTACAGGAACTTCTGGTTCCCAAAGATCCCAACGATGCGAAGAACTGTATAATGGAGATCCGGGCCGGCACAGGTGGAGACGAGGCCAGCCTGTTCGCTGGCGATCTCTACCGGATGTATTGCCGGTATGCTGATCGGCAGGGTTGGCAAATTGATCCCTTAAGCTCCGCTCCTACCAGCTTAGGTGGATTCAAGGAGGTTATTTTCGCCGTTTCGGGCAAGAGGGTCTACGGAAAACTTAGGTATGAGAGTGGTATCCACCGGGTGCAGCGCGTGCCAGTCACTGAGTCCGGCGGCAGAATTCACACTTCAGCATCCTCAGTGGCTGTTTTGCTGGAGGTACCAGAGGTTGAAGTCCAACTCAATCCCGATGAGCTGAAAATAGAGGTCTTTCATTCCTCTGGACCGGGAGGACAGGGCGTCAATACCACCGATTCAGCGGTCAGAATAACCCACATTCCTACCGGGCTGGTAGTCCAATGTCAGGATGAAAGATCACAGCATAAGAACAAGGCCAAGGCCCTTCAAATACTGCGGGCCAGACTTCAGGACAAAGTCCAAAGAGAATTAGAGGAAGAGATATCCCAAGACAGAAAACTGCAGGTGGGCTCCGGAGATCGCAGCGCCAAAGTACGAACCTACAATTTTCCCCAGAACAGAGTAACTGACCACAGAATAAACCTCACCCTGCATAAATTGGATCAGATACTCCAAGGAACTATGGATGAGCTTATCACCGCTTTACAAATGGCTGATCGGGCAGAGAAAAGAGAAGCTGCCCTGGAAACAACGGAAGGCCGATGATTAAGTCGACCTTTAGGTGGATAGAGAAAGGCAAAATCGCTGGGTCTGCTAAACCCGCAGAGAAACCAGACATAGATTGGTTATATCGACAGGGGATAAGGGCTGTTGTCTCTTTGGAAGGACTTTCCTCAAAGTTTTCCCTTGCACTTAAGCAAAGGGGGATCGAACACCTGGTTCTACCTGTTGAAGATGGCGGTGTCCCGACTCCACAGCAGGCAAAGGAGTTCTTGAAATTCACGGAGGAACAGATCAACAAAAGGCACAAACCGGTTCTTGTCCACTGTGCTGCTGGTCTGGGCAGAACCGGTTTAATGTTGGCCCTCTATTTGACAAACAAGGGGGTAGATGCCAAGCAGGCTATAGATAGGATTGGGACCTCAGAGAACTTTGCCCAGAGAGAGTTTGTCCTGCAATTCGCTGCAGAACCCCCCAGATGACACCTGGCTTATCCGCTCTTAGACCTTCCTAATGATTTGCTGACTAAAATACACTCACAGTATGGGGGAATTGGGTCTTATGAAAAAATATTGCAGCCCAAACAGGATAGGAGAGAGATCAGGCCCAAGACTGCTTTCCCTCCTCTTTATTCTGGTGCTCTGCTGGGCAACCAGTTGTACCCGTAGCACTCAACCCGGTTCCCGTGACGGCAGAATATTCATCAAACTTGACCTCTCATCCCGATCCTGGCCTTATAGCAGGAAGGGATACCTGAAGATTGTCATTGAAATACAGGGATGGGATCCCATCGAGAAATTTATATTTCCTCTTGAGTACAGTGAGTCTGAGCAGTTGATAAAGGAGCTTGGCATAAAAGGAGAGGATATTCTTAACTGGAATTATATTCAAGGCATATCTACTGACCTTACAGGTAAACTAATAGGAAGTGGAAAGGGCGTGAAGGTAACACTCAACGAAATGGTGCCTTCTCTGCTTCGGAATGCAAGTGTAACATTTCGTATTGGCGGAAATGTTATACTTGAAGTGTACTTTGCCAACCTTGAAAACCAACACTGCCCGTTGAGTATCAGGCGTATTTAGTGACCGGTTAAGAACGGCTTTTGGGAAGCATTCCTCAGCAAGTGCCGGCTTGCCTTTACGCTGGCTCAGTTTTACGATCTCCCGGGCAAATATCTCCTCTGGCACCCGATCAACCAAGAACAGCTTCTTTCCCCGGGATGCCTCTACTACTTCTTTAGCCCTTCGCAGTTTCACCTCGTCTATCTCTCTCAGCGAAGTCTTACCTCCTCTCAAAACGATCATCTTTTGACAGAATCATTACTATTTTTTTGATTCCTATGTTGTTAATTCTTGGTGTAGTACTGGTTATTCTTAGCGAAAGTTAAAAAGTTTCTTATCTTTTTTGCTTGACAAACCATTCCGGTTTGTTTAGATTTTTTATTGAACTTGTATGTACAAGTAACAACAATTTAATTCTTCTGTGAGATAAGATCCTGTCAAGTCAGGGGTTAAAATGGAAAGTAGAAGGTCATTTGCTTTGGACAAGAAAAGCCCAGAGCCACTTTACGAGCAGGTCAAAAAATATATAATTGATGGAATTAACAGGAGTCTTTTTAACCCCCATCAAAAGGTGCATTCGGAATGGGAGTTGTCATCGAGATTTGGTATAAGCAGGTCAACTGTCAGAAAGGCTTTGGATGATCTTTGCCACCAAGGAATTCTATTTAAGATCCAAGGGAAGGGAACATTCGCCGAAGATCCCAGAAATCTTAAGAATTCTCCACTTATTAAGGGAAAACCATCTATTGGCGTGGTGGTTTTGCTTCTTAGAGACCCTCTGATCTCTCAAATAGTTGTGGGAATAGAAGAGACTCTTTACAAGAGTGGATTTCAACTGATCTTTTCTCACTCTGACAGACACGAGGCGGTTGAAGAAGAGAAGATCAAGACCCTCAGGAAGGACGGAGTGGAAGGAATTATCCTCTATCCAGCAGACCGTGAGGTGGATAATCGGACATTGCGAAAGCTGAGAGAGGATAGATTTCCCATTATTTTCGTTGATAGATATCTGGAAGGATATGAGATAAGCTCAATCATTTCAGATAACTATGGAGGTGGGTACAAAATCACAGAGCATTTTATCAAACATGGCTACAGGAAGATAGGGTTTTTTGCTCCTCCACACGCTGGGATAACATCGGTTGTTGCAAGATTTGGAGGGTATTGTCAAGCTTTAAAAGATTATGGTATAGCAGTGAAAGACTCCTTGGCTGAAAACCCCATAGATGTCTCTGTGCCAGATGACTTCTTAGCCAACTGGGCCCAATATAGGCGGCGAATAGAAAGGTATTTAAAGGAAAATAAAGGCATAGAAGCAGTGTTCGTCTACAACGACTATTGTGCTACGGGATTTTACAGTGTTTGTCATGCAATGGGCATAAGAATCTCCCAGGATTTGGCCATAGCAGGGTTTGATGACGTCGGTGCATCCAATCTTATTCCCCCACTGACCACGGTTCACCAGGATGGCTATGAGATGGGAAGAAGGGCAGCTGAGATGATTCTGCAAATGATTAAAGGTGGAGAATGCCAGGAAAGGCAAATCATAGTTCCCATTGAATTGAAGATCAGAAAGTCATGCGGCTGCTAAAAAAGATCGCTTCGTATGTTCTATCTGTTGAAGTGCTTACATTGGGCTGACAACTTCCTTCTCAGGATGTGTCATTACGGGCTATGCTGTTAGTGATAAGCCACAGCACATTCTGCTGCTGAAGAATGCTTCGGTTGAAGTAGTACAGGCATTAGTTTTTGTCCGAAAAGTACGTATCTTCGTCTCTTAGTGTCATTGCGAGCGACTGCAAGGAGCGAAGCAATCTCTTTAATATCAGGGGATTGCTTCGTCGCGGAGCCTGCGCTGTAAACAGGAGCCCACAGAAATTCTCTTGCGGAGTGGTTTTAAGTAGACATCAGAAGTCATTTTAAAAATGCGCGCCATACATAGTAAAATGCTTGACAAACTCGAAAAATTTTTATCCTTAGTGATGTATCCTAAACAGAGAAATCTCGGAATGTGGTATTTAAGGACGTTTTTGCTGGGTGGTGTTTTCTGGTTGGTGGGCATGACCTTTTTGGGCTGCGGCAGCCCCACTGAGCCACATTTCAAGGATGGGGGGTTGTATTTCGTAAACAATAGTCGACTCTGGCCCGGCACCAAGCAGCGAATATACGCCGTTTTCGAGGACCGCCGGAGGGAAATCGATTTCAATATGGATGACAACGCTGAGCTGACAGGGGTGGGAGCGGTCGAGATCAGCAAGGGGCCGCTTGCTGGTGGAACAAAGGTAACCGTTGGGTGTCTGTACGGGGACCCGGGCAATATACTTGGTCCTGCTGAAATATCCCTCACTATTGACGGGAACATGACCGTTGAGGCATATGAGACGGACTGGAATAGTTACCAGGGCGACATTGCCCTTCGGTTTCACAGGGGGATTTTCAACGGCCACGATCCAGCAGCAGGGAGTTTAAAACAGATTTCTTGTGAAAAACTCTCAGAAAACTCTTAACAAGCGAAGCGAAGCTTGTATTGATAGAATTACTCACTGGAGAATTGGCTATCTTTTGAGCAATCCTTTTGGGGTCTCCAAAGATAACCTTTGTTTCTACCGAAACGATTCTCCCTTTCTTTCTGGTTTTAACAACCTGAGCATAATCCCTTGTGGTGAGATAGTTTAAAACGAATATACCACAAAGGGCAGGAAAAAGCAAGCTAATTTTTCAATAATATGGGGACATCAGGCGAAAAAACAGGCCGGCAGATATGCTGAGGTGTGGGATGGGAGCAATAATGATGGTGGTCTTGTGCCTCCTGGGGTTTACATCTGCAAGGTGTCTGCCGACACCGATGCCGGTGCTTTCAAGAAGGTGCAGACAATAACCGTTGTCTATTAAACTTGACATTTACAATTTGCGAGGAGCGTCAGCGACGAAGCAATTCCCTTGTTTCTAGTAGGGGCGCACCGGTGTGCGTGCCCAAAGTTGGGCTCGAAAAGAGGTGAGAATAAATGGGGAGATTGAAATCATACCGTTATTCGCTGGCATTGGGCATATTGCTATGTTTAAGCTCTTTTCTGAGTATTGGCAGTGTGCGAGCGGGCACTTATCGCATATATCGGAAGTCCCAGTGGGATAAATGGACTTTTCCCAAAGGAGTTGTAAAGCTGGAGGCCGACGGCAGGGTGAGCCTTGTCCGTCTCCATACCAGAAAGGACAGCCTGAATGCTTGCCTGGACGCAAACCAGTTTAAGCACTGGAGTATCGCTAAGAAGGACACCGTTACCGGGGGTATAAAAGAGGCTCGTTCAAATAGATGGGACGCTGGGAAGATTATAGACGGTGATTACAACACTTGCTGGAGTCCTGACCCGAGGGACGATTTGGAGGATTGGTGGATCGAAGTTGATCTGGGCCGGGCGGTAGCCGCAGCAGAAGTTAGGCTGGTTTTCGCTGACAAAGAGGGCGCCAGGCCATT
>JAUWEO010000037.1 GCA_030608245.1 Candidatus Latescibacterota bacterium | reverse complement strand
ATTTGCTTCTTATTATGGGGTCATTCACTTTCTGATAGCCAGGATAGACATTGGGCAGGGCGCCCAAATCGCAGGCTCCTTGAACATTGTTCTGTCCCCGCAGCGGGTTAACGCCCGTCGATGGCCGGCCGACGTTCCCGGTGAGCAGCGCCAGATTACTGGTTGCCAGCACATTATCAGTACCGTGAGTATGCTGGGTGATGCCCATAGCATAGAGGATAGTCGCAGGTCTGTGGGTAGCATAGCACCGGGCTGCTTCGACTATCTTCTGTCGGGGCACGCCTGTGGTCTGCTGGACAAAGTCCAGGTTGAACTTGTCAAGCGATTCCTTGAATTCCTCGAAATTCTCGCAGCGCTGTTCTATAAAAGCCGCGTCAGCAAGCCCTTCATCCACAATGACGCGCATTATGCCCATAAGCAGGGCCACATCGGTTCCGGGCCGATGTTGGAGAAAGATCTCGGCGAAACGACACAGGTCGATCTGTTTGGGATTGGCTACAATGAGCTTTCCCCCCTTTTGAACTGCCCTCTTCATCTTGAGCCCGATTACCGGATGAGCAGCGGTGGTATTGGTGCCTATGGCTAAGATACAGGCAGCATCGCTGATCTCGTTGATCGAATTGGTCATCGCCCCGCTGCCAAAGCTCTGAACTAAACCTGCAACCGTGGGCGCATGACAAAGCCGGGCACAGTGGTCTATATTATTTGTGCCCATTACTGCCCTGGTGAATTTCTGGATAAGATAGTTCTCTTCGTTGGTGCACTTAGCAGAGGAAATAGCGGCAAACTGATCTCCCTTGTACTGGGAGAATTTTCCGGCCACAAGCTCCAATGCCTCCTCCCAGGTAACTTCAGCGAAATTGCCGTTTTTCTTGATAAGTGGAGAAGTCAACCGCTGGGAATGATTGATGAACTCATAGCCAAATCGGCCCTTGACGCAAAGACTGCCCTTGTTAATCGGATTATCGGTATCGCCGCGCACACTGACAATTCTATCGCCCCGAACTCCCAGATAGATACCGCAACCGACGCCGCAATAGAGGCAGGTAGTCTTGACTTCGCGTGAGGGCTGCTGGAACTTCTTGGGTGTCAACGCTCCCACCGGACACCTGACAACGCATTCACCACAAGACTCACATACAGATTCTGCTATGGGCCTATTCCCGAAGGTGCCGATTGTAGTCTCATATCCCCGGAATGCAAAGTCAATAGCACTGACACCCTGGAGTTCTTCACAGGTTCTGACACAAATACCACAGAGCACACATCTGTTGGGGTCACGGTCAAAGAAAGGATTTGAGGTGTCAACAGGAACCGTACTGGTCGGACGCCGCAAGCGTTCCAGCCGCTCGGGCTCGATTCCGATGTAGGCAGCGACTCGTTGAAGCTCGCACTGATTGTTCTGGGGACAACTGAGGCAGTCGGCATGATGATTTGCGATGAGCAATTCCACAGCAACACGGCGCGCTCTATCGATCTCTGGGGTCTCCGTTCTGACAACCAGACCTTGCTCAACTGGAGCCAGGCAGGAGATGGTCAATCCCCTTCCCTCGATTTCAACCATACATAATCGGCATATCCCGACAGGTTCTAAGTCGGGGTGATAGCAGAGATGCGGGATGTAAATGTCGTTTCCCAGCGCTGCCTCCAGCACGGTCATACCTTTCTCCGCCGCGATCTCTAAGCCGTCGATGGTGAGTGTCACTTTATCCACTATTACCCCCAGTTTTGATTGCTTCTTGTCCGTCTTGGGTCTCTAAGTCGCATCTGAGACAGCGCCTGGCTTCCTTTATCGCCATTTCTTTCCTCAAATTAAGATCGACCTCACTGAAATTGTTCCTTCTCTCACCTACAGGCAAACACGGTATCGCAGGTCTTCCGGCTTCTTCTATCTCTTGTTCTGTTAATTCGACAGGAGGCAAATACTGGGAGGGCCTGGTTAGCTCATATTCTCTAACTAAGCTTTCCCCTCGGATATATTTGTCGATCATTTCGGCGGCGATCTTCCCGGAGGACATCGCATCTATTACGGTGTTGGGGCCCGTCACCACATCTCCCCCGGCAAAAACTCCAGCTACATTTGTGGCGAACGTTTCCGGGCATACCACTATTGTACCTCTCTTAGAGATCTCTATGCCGTGCCCCTCACCCAGAAAAGAAAGATCGGTCTCTTCCCCAATCGCTACTATCAGGGCATTCAAGCCAATAACAAACTCCGAGCCTTCGATGGGAATGGGCCTTCTACGGTCGCTTTCGTCGGCCTCTCCCAATTCCATTCTTATACATTCAACTCCGGTAACCTTTCCATTTTCGGTTATTATTCTGTTGGGAGCTGTGAGGAATTGAATCTCGATCCCCTCTTCGACGGCGGCATCCACTTCTTCGGAGAACGCGGGCATCTCCGTTCTTGTCCTCCTGTAGATTATAAAGACTTCCCCCCGATCTTCAGTCCTTACGGCGGCCCTGGCCGCATCCACAGCGGCATTACCCCCGCCAATGATCCCAACCCTGTTGCCTATTTTGACTTTCTTCTTGAGATTCACATCCTTCAGAAATTCCATAGCATCTATGATGCCAGGGGCATCTTCGTTTGGAATATGTAACTTTCGTGATTTATGTGCCCCCGTAGCGATAAATACAGCCTTGTAGGTGCTCAAGAGCTCATCGAAAGGTATATCTTCCCCGATTCTGGTCTTTGTCTCAATCTTTACGCCTGCATTCTCAATGCTTTCTATGTCGATTTTGAGTATATCCTTAGGCAATCTGTATTCCGGTATGCAGACAGTTAGCGCTCCACCAGGAACATCCAGGGCCTCGAAAATCGTGACATCGTATCCTTTTCTGGCAAGGTGATAACCTGCCATTAATCCCGCCGGTCCGGAGCCGATTATCGCCACCTTTTCCCCATCCGTCTCTTGTTCTTTTGGTTTGGGGTATATTCCAGTGTTCAACGCATAGTCGGCAGCAAACCGCTTAAGTGCTCTAATAGCGATAGGGTCTCCCCATTTGCCGGCCTGGCACTTGGATTCACAGGGATGGTGACATACCCTGGCACAGACGGAGGGCAGGGGATTATCCTTCAGGATCGTATCAAACGCTTCCTGGAAACGGCCTTCAGCGATTAGAGAGATATAAACCGGGGCTTCCGTATCTATTGGGCAGGTGTGTTGACAGGGCGATGAGATTATCTCTTTGCACACAACAGCGGGGCATCTTTTGTATTTTATGTGTGCCTCGTACTCATCGCGGAAGTAGCGAATGGTGGTAAGCACAGGGTTAGGAGCAGTCTGTCCCAGACCACAAAGTGAACCCGTCTTAACTGCCTCGGCCAATTCGACGAGTAAGTCAATGTCCTCCAGTTTCCCCTTTCCCTGGGTTATATCTGTTAAGATCTCCAACATCTGCTTTGTGCCCAACCGGCAGGGCACACACTCGCCACAAGACTCCCTTTGGGTGAAGTCAAGAAAATAGCGGGCAATGTCCACTATACAAGTATCTTCGTTCATCACTACCATGCCGCCGGAGCCCATTATGGAGCCGGCAGCGGCAAGGGATTCATAATCAACAGGACGGTCTAAGAAGTTTGATGGCAGGCATCCTCCCGAGGGGCCGCCGGTTTGAACCGCTTTAAAGGCTTTCCCTTCGGGGATTCCGCCGCCGATGTCGTAGATAATCTCCCGCAAGGTGGTGCCCATTGCCACTTCTACCAGTCCGCAGTTGGCAATGTGCCCGGTAAGGGCAAAGACAGCGGTTCCCTTACAGTTCTCCGTTCCGATTTTGGAATACCAATCTGCTCCCTTGGAGATGATTATCGGGACGCTGGCGAGGGTTTTCACATTGTTTATGGTGGTTGGTTTACCCCATAAGCCTGAGTGAGCCGGATAGGGGGGGCGGGGACGAGGTCTGCCACTCCGCCCTTCAATGGAAGCTATCAGAGCGGTCTCCTCACCACAGACAAAAGCTCCTGCTCCCTCCATTACATTCACTTTGAAGCTGAAGTTAGTGCCCAAGATGTTCTGTCCCAAGAATCCCTTATCCTCGGCCTGACTCAAGGCCATGCGGATGCGATTAACTGCTAAAGGATACTCAGCACGGACATAGATATAGCCCTCATCTGCTCCTATAGCATACCCGGCGATGATTAACCCCTCAAGGACATTATGGGGGTCGGCCTCAAGTATGCTCCGGTCCATAAAAGCCCCTGGATCTCCTTCATCGGCATTGCAGATCATATATTTCTTAGTTCCGGGGGCATTATAGCAGAATTCCCACTTTCTCCCGGCAGGAAATCCCGCCCCACCTCTGCCTCGTAGACCTGCCCTCTTGATCTCCCCGATCACCTGTTCCGGTGCCATCTCCCGGAGAGCTGTCTTCAATGCTTGATAACCGCCAACATCCAGATAATCTTCGATATCCTCAGGGTTTATATGACCGCAGTTGCGCAGGATGATGATCCGCTGTTGTCTCTTATAGAAGTCTACATCCCGATAATGCGGAATGGGCTCACCAGTTATGGGGTCTCTATAGAAAAGGCGTTCTACGGGCTTACCGGCCTGTAAGTGAGAGTGGACAATCTCATAAGCATCCTCTGCTTTCACCTCGGAGTAGAAAATCCCTTCGGGCTCAATGATCACTATCGGACCACGCTGGCAGAAACCGTGACACCCGGTGATCTTCACCTCAACACTATCAAGCTTTGACTTTTCTATCTCTTCCTGTATTGCTCTCCTTATCTCAGGAGCCCCTGAGGATACACAGGCCGTCCCCTGACAGATGAGGACTGTTTGTTTATTATTTCTCATCCTGGCCCCCCCGCTTTTCCTGGGAGCGAACATCTGCGAGTATCTCAGAGATCCTCTTTGTGGTCAGGCGACCATAAGTGTTCTTGTTTACCACCATGTTGGGAGCTAGCCCGCAGGTACCGATGCAGGCTACAGTTTCAAGTGAGAATTCCATATCAGGTGTGGTTTCACCCTCTTTGATACCTAATTGTTTTTCTATCTCATTCAATATCCGCGGTGCACCTCTGACATGACAGGCAGTTCCCCGGCACACCATCACATGGTTTCTGCCTATGGGAGTAAATCGGAACTGCGCGTAAAACGTTGCTACAGCGTACACCCGGCTTTCCGGCACGCCGGTAAATCGGGCTATTTCAAGCATCGCCTCCTCAGGAAGGTAGCCAAACTCCGTCTGAACCTGCTGTAAGATCGGAATCAGCTCCTCTTCCTTCCCCTTATAGGAGGATAAAAGCCCATTCAGCTGTTCTTCCATTGTTTTCCCTTTTTGCCTTATTGTGTCGTCTCAGACATATTTAAAGCCGCCATTTCGTCCAACACCTTGCAGGCTTGCCGAGTGTTTGGCGGCTTAGTCTCAATAATTTCTCGCATTACAGCCGAATATTCAAAGGGATAACCTCTGTTCAGTGATTCCACTCTCCACTTAGGCCAAGAGATTTTGCGCAAGCGTCATACCCTTGGTGGACCCGTTTAGGCTGCTCCAGCTTTCTGTTCAGATGGCAAGGAGTTGACAAACTTGGTCAACCGCGATTTGTATCGATCTGCTGTATTTTTGTGGATAATCCCTTTGCTGACAGTTTTATCAATGATAGATACAGCGGACAGCAGGGATTTCTGGGCCTCCTCTTTCTCCACCGCCTGGCGAACCTTCTTGATAGCGGTTCTCATCTCAGAGCGGCCGGCTGCATTTCTGCCCCTGATCACCCTATCCTGCCTCATTCTCTTGGACGCTGACTTATGCTGTGGCAAATCTTTACCTCCTTCTTTGAATGTTGAGAAAAACGAATTCGTCCTTACTTCCTTTCCTCAAAAACATCGAGGGTTAAGGAACTCCCTTCACACTTTGTTCGCTTGGCTAATGACGCGGCCCTACAATGCCGCACAAATATAACATCTTCCCTATTCTCTTGTCAAGCCTTTTCTGAACCTGTGGAAGGGCAGCGGAAACAGGTTCACCTTTTCATCATTCCGAACCAGATAAAGTAGATCCCCATCCCTATCAGAAACACACTCGATGTGAGAAGCAATACCTTGTAAACATAATTGCTAAAAAAGCGCTTACCTAATGTTATTGTGAAAGATATCAGTGAATACCAGGCCAGGTCTGCCAGGATATGTCCGCTGAAAAACAGGCCGACGCCCATTTTTCCGTACTTCAGAGATTGAAGGAGATAGGTTAGCCCCACGGTAAACCACCAGATGTACCAGAAGGGGGTGCTAGCAGTGGTAACAACTCCCAAGAGAACAGGCATAGCATGCGTTGTTTTACCTGAGTCAGTAGTTAATTGAAGTGAGATCGGCTTTCTTGCAGTATTAACTGTCATCGCAACTCCCATCCAGAGAAGAACTCCTCCTCCGGCGATGGCTACGATCTTCAAAAAAACCGGGCTGGTCACAAATCGAGAAAAGCCGAGAAAGAAAGCGATTATGAGCACCAATTCCAGAATCCCATGGCCCAAAACAATCAGTGGACCGGCCCAAACTCCCTTTTTGGACACCTCAGTGATAGTGACACTCAGAACCGGCCCCGGCACCATAGCACCGGAAAAAGCAACCAGGAAAGCCGTTATCCATATTTGCTGCAGGGTCATTTTTTCTCTCTTTTGCTTCGAAAATGATACCAACCTCCCGCAGGTTTGAAACCTGCGGGAGGTTCTGGACGCTGTTTTCATCCTTCGTGGTGCCGACTCGGTCGGCATGAGCGTTTACAAGACAATTCCTGGGCCGTCGAAAGCCTGTCACAGACACCCGTTACTTATCTGAGAGCCAGCCTTTTTTGTCTTGTTCTGTTCCAATCTCTGGTTTAGGCTTTCTATCCAATCAGAGTGATCCCGGGAGTAAGATTCCATGAATTCAATAAATGTCTTGAGTCTTCTCAAGGTTTCCAGACTGGCGTGGTGCTCTATTTTGCAGGCATCCTCCTCGGCTATTTCCATTTTGATCCGTAATATATCTCGGAAGAATCGTGACAGTATCTTGTGATGGGAATAGATCTGCTGGGCTAAATCAGTGCCTTTGGAGGTCAAAGTTATGTATCCGTACTTTTCGTAGTTAACCAGACCTGCCCCAGCCAGTTTTCTCATTGCCTCGGTGACGCTGGGCATAGTCACCCCTAATTTGCGGGCTATGTCCCGGCTGCGCACCACTGGATCCTTTTGGGAGAGGATGCAAATTGTCTCTAGATAATCTTCTAAGCTTGATGTCAATTTTTGAGCCATTTTTTGCCTCGGTTAAAAGATAAAGTTGAGTATCGTTCCCACCATCAGGGCTGAAATGAGCATGATCAGGGTGGATTTGAACATGTCCTTTATTCCCAGTTCCTTAATTAAAACGGCGAAGGTGGCTACACAGGGGAAATACATCGCCAGCACCACGCAGGCTATAACCAATTGCCCAGCACTTAGATTAAGCGGAGCCAGCATACCCACGGCCACATCCTTTCTCAGGAAACCTATTATCAGGGCCGAGACTGCCTCCTTGGGTAACCCCAAGAGTCCGGTAACCACAGGTGCGGTGACCGCAGCTACCCAATCGATGATCCCTAAGCTGTAAAGGATACTCATAAACAGCACACCTAAAAGCACCATAGGAATAGCTGTTCCCAGGAATTCCCGTACCCGCATCCACAACTTCTTTGCCACCGCATTCCAATAGGGCACCCGGTAGGGCGATATCTCAACAAATATCTCCGGACTCTCCCCCTTTAGCACCCGGTTGAGCAACATTCCCAAACCTATCCATACCAGGGACAACGAACCAAAGACCGCGGTTAACTGCAGCGGTTGTTTTCCTAACAGTCCTATGATCATCGCTATCTGAGCTGTACAGGGCACGGCAATTGCCATAAGAGTGGCGGCGATGAACCGCTCTCTCTCTGTATCCAGGACTCTGGTGGCCAGAGCGCCAGGGACATTACACCCGATGCCCAGGATCATCGGAATACTGGCGAATCCGTGCAAGCCCACTTTATGCATCAAGCTGTCAATTAATATGGCTAATCGGGGGAGATATCCCAAGTCTTCCAATATCCCCAGAACCAGGTAGAAAGAGAATGCATAGGGCAGGACCATAGCGATGGGGACATAAAGCCCGGTGGTCAACAGTCCGAATGACTGCACAAAATCTATCTCCCCCGAAATCAACTTTCCAATTAACACATCATGGAAAAATCCCGACGAACCCAACAGGGAGCTTAAGTTCATTATCAGAGGGATCCAGAGCCCTTCAAACAACGGGTCGAACAGGCGCTCTATCAGATTTTCCCCCATAAATCTGATAGCCTTAAAAATCAAATATATAGTCACTAAGGCAATAGGCAGTCCGGTAAGAGGCTTAACCGTAAGATCACCTACGGTTTCTAAGAAAGTGTGATGGCGATGAGTGAGGCTTTGACACTGCCGGACAATCTCGCCTATTCGTACCCATCTCTCCTCTCTTGCGCGACTTGTAGGTTTACGGGAGGAGCCCTTTTCAAGGGACGACACCAGTTCCTTTATTCCTTCGCCGGTAAGACCTACAGTGGGGATGATTGGAACGCCCAGGAGTTTCTGCAGTTTCTGGGGATCAATCTTTATCCCCCGATGTTTGGCGTCATCCCACATATTCAGGGCAACTACCAAGGGTTTCCCCCGCTCGATGAGCTGCAGGGTGAGGTTTAAGTTCCTCTCCAGATTGGTGGCATCTGCCACATTGATCACCAGATCTGCTTCCTGCAGCATTTTTGTCGCTACCTTTTCTGCCCTGGAGGTAGGTTCCAACGTATAGGTACCTGGAAGATCCGTTAGCTCCGTCTTTTGTCCCTTGAATCTCATTGTACCCCGGGTGAACTCCACTGTGGTGCCTGGATAGTTGGAGACAATTACATTCACTCCGGTGAGACGGGTGAAGATCACACTTTTGCCCACATTCGGGTTACCCATCAGTACTATTTTCATCTAACCCGTGCCCCTTTCCGCTGTAATCAAGTATAGCCGTCGTTTAACCTATATCCGGAAGACCGAACACCGAGAAACACCGAAGGCACTGAATATTATCTCATTCGTCGTTTCGGTGTTCATTCGCTGTTTTCTGAATCTGGGGTTAACTCCTTTACCAAAATTTTGTTAGCCATTCCTCGCCCGATGGCGATTCTCGTACCGTCCAGTTCAATCACTATGGGACCTCGTAGAGGGTGAATTGCTATTTTCTGCACAAGCTTTCCCTTTCTGATCCCCAATGAATCCAAATGGTTCTGAAGTCCTATCCCTCCGGTAATCTCCACTACCTGACCTCTGCCTGATCGTAGGTGTAGAAGTGATACTAACTCTTTGTCAAACACTTACTCACCTCCTGCTTTTTAGACAAATCTAATACAGTTAGGGAAGGCAAATGATCAGATAATATAAAAGATTCCCATCTCCAGGTCAAGCCTTTTGAGCTTTTAATGTTAACATCCCTACAATGTGTTACTTATGTCATAGCGACACAGAGACGGACTATTCTATAGCTACGGATGAATATCACAATCCACTTGCGAAATCACATTGAAATAGTTATTTTGTATCTTCAGGAATGATTCTGATTACTGGTAGAGAAACAATCACCACAACATCGGCATCCGGGAGATGAAAAGGCTATGTTCGTGACAAATGACCCACTGATCCGAAACTTAGGGGGCAGAAGATGCGATTCGGGTTTCATATCTCCATTTCTGGGGGCCTCTCGAAAGTGGCTCAAAGGGCAGTAGACCGGGACTGTCAGACCATTCAGGTATTTTCCCGCAATCCCAGAGGGTGGAAATATGGGCCGCTTTCCCCCGATGAAGTCAGACTTTTCCAGATCGCGCTGAGACGGCTGGATATCTCTCCAGTCGTGGTGCATATGCCCTACCTGCCGAATCCCGCCTCTCCCGATGCAGATCTCTATCGCAGATCAATTGACTCCTTAGCCGAGGAATTGCGCCGAGCCCAACAACTGGGCGCTGCCTTTGTAGTGGTTCATGTGGGCAAGCATATGGGAAGCCCAATAGGACAGGCCTTGAAAAGAGTAGCGGTGGCAATTAACCAAACCCTGGAGCAAGTAGAAACCGAAGTGCTTCTTCTGCTTGAGGGCACAGCCGGCCAGGGCACCGAAATCGGCCACAGCTTCTCTCAAATCAGGGATATCTTTGCCCAACTGGAGAATCCCAACCGGGTCGGCGTCTGCTTAGATACCGCCCATATCTTCGAAGCTGGCTACGACATTGCTACCGATGAAGGTTTGGAAAAGACCCTGCAGGAGTTTGCCCAACTGCTGGGGTTGGATAGACTTCACCTCCTTCATCTCAACGATTCAAAACCCCCCCTGGGTTCTCATGTAGACAGACACTGGCACATCGGAGAGGGAGAGATCGGACGGGAAGGGTTTCGCCGGATCATCAACCACCCCAGGCTGCGAAGTCTTCCCGGAATTATGGAAACCCCGGCAGGGGAAGCAGAGGATGCGAAGAATATGCGGACGGTCAGAGATCTGGTTCTGTAGGGTCAACAGGAGAGAAAATTGCTTGAAACGGCATTGTATTCTGAGGAACTGATTAAGAT
>JAUWEO010000151.1 GCA_030608245.1 Candidatus Latescibacterota bacterium | reverse complement strand
GGATTTTTTGCACACCTCCTGGCTGCTTTTTCAGGGGACTGAACAGGTGAACGGACTGCTGTCCGCAGTTCTCTTTCAATAACAGGCAGATAGGCTTCTTGAGAACAGGATGCAGCAGCAAGGGTTCGATTTCGCAGAGGGGGATCAAGACAAACGCCCGCTGGTGCAATCGGGGGTGAGGGATTGTTAGATCCGGATCCTCGAGAATCACACTGTCGTAAAACAAGACGTCTAAGTCCACAGTCCTTGGACCCCACGGTTGGGTGCGTTCTCGTCCCAGTTTTCTTTCAACCGATTGAGTAAAGCTCAACAACTCCCGAGGAGAGAAAGCGGCATTAGCTTTAAGCGCTGCGTTCAAGAAGGAAGGTTGTTCAGTGAATCCTAACGGGGCAGCCTCGTAAAGCGAAGAGACAGAGAGGAGCTGAATCTTCTGGCAAAGCATCTCCATTGCCTGGCTTATGAATGCCTCTCGATCGCCGAGATTTGAGCCCAGACCAAGGTAAACCGTGGCCATTTACGACTCTCCTCCGGGGCGACTGTAAACCCGATGTATCTCTACTTCTGCCCCGTCGAAATCGGCAGGAGAAGGAGGATTGGGTTTACGCACGCGCACGGTGAGCTCACGCGCAGAAAAGCCTTCTGCAATCTTCTGGGCTATGCGCTCGGCGAGGGTCTCAATGAGGTTAACGTTCTCTCCAGTGACTACCTTCTGAACGAGCTTAAGCAGCCCGGAATAATCCAGGGTATCTTCCAGTTGATCAGAAAGGCCGGCCTTTTGGAGATCAGTTCTCACTTCTAAGTCCACCTCAAACCACTGTCCCAGTCTCTTCTCTTCCGGAAGCACCCCGTGGTAGCCATAAAAGCGCATATTCTTGAGACGCAGGATATCCATTTGGGCAAAATATATTAAATAAATACACTCAAGTCAAGGGAAATAACCCTTGACATTTTCTCTGAAATGACTTAATATAAAGCCAGTCAGGAGGCTTAGATGAAGATCAACAGCATCGGTGAATTCGGACTTATCGAACGGATAAAAAGGTGTGTGACCCCCGGCGGCAGCTCGGTTTTGATAGGCATCGGTGATGATGCAGCGGTGGTTGAAGGCCGGCCGGGCCTCTATCGCCTGATCACCACAGATGCCTTTGTAGAGGGTATTCACTTCAAAAGGGAGTTTGCTACCCCCTGGCAGATCGGGTGGAAGACGATGGCAGCTAACCTGAGTGATATCGCTGCTATGGGGGGAACCCCTCGGTGGGCAGTGGTCTGTCTTGCCTTTCCCGAGACGATGTCGGTAGAAGAGGCCGAAGAACTCTATCGGGGAATGGATGCCGTCTGCTCTGAGTTCGGCTGCAGTATTGTGGGAGGGGATACCAGTCTGTCTCCCGACAGGATACTGATTTCCATTACCGTAATTGGAGAGGTGGAAAAGAAGAAACTTACTCTCCGCCGAAGTGCTAAAATAGGAGACGCCATCTGCGTTACCGGGGATTTGGGCGGAGCTCAGGCTGGACTGGATGTGCTCAAGGAGAAAGGGAAAACTGATCAGAAAGTGGTCGAGCGGCACCTTGAACCAACTCCAAGGGTCAAGGAGGCAAGGACAATGGGTGAGGTCGCCCAAATCCATGCCATGATAGACATCAGCGACGGACTCTCCTCAGAGGTGCATCACATCTGCCGGGAAAGCAGGGTAGGAGCCCGGCTGTTTGCCGTCCAGGTTCCCATCCTCCCAGATGCTAAACAGGTAGCCTCCAGACAGGGCAGGTCACCGCTGGACTATGCCCTGAATGGGGGTGAGGACCTTGAGCTGCTCTTTACCCTGTCTCCTGTGGATGTCGAGAGACTGAAAGCTCACCTGCTGAGCAATACAGGGACACGGGTGACGATCATTGGAGAGATCGTAGAGTCGGAAAGCGGAGTGGTCATCGTCGGCGAAGATGGAAGAGAAAGGGAGTTGGCTTCGTTGGGCTATCAACATTTCCGGGATTAGAGGGGAGATGATCTGGGAGGAGGTTCTTTCCTGGGCCGTCCTTGTCTCTGTGGCGAGGGCGGTTTTTTTGGGGCCATGTTAAACAAGTCTATAATGTAATAATCTGATTATTATAAGGTTACGCTCTTTTGGCACCCTCGGTGCTCTCTGTGGTGAAATCGGGCTTAGTTATTTCTCACGAGTCAACCAAGATTGACTGCCCCGTAAAAAGCAAGAAGGTTGTCATTCCGAACGAAGTGAGGAATCTGATGTGTTGATGAGTTACAGTAGCTTATCAGATGTTTCGGCAAGCTCAAAATGACAACAAAAAGACTTTTCTACGAAAGGATCCATCAAGGATTGTATCTTTTTTAGTGCTACAGAATATCTCTAAGTCTGCCGATGCCCAGCAGTGCATCAGCCCCAGATATACACTCTGCGGGGTCAAAGCTTCCGTCAGCCTTGGCTTGCAGGAGACCTTTGTGGACACAGAGGGCAATAGCGTTGTAAGTGTAATCGTCGCTTTTGATATCAGGGAAGCGGGAGCTTTCTCCAAAGTACTTTGTTGTCAATTGGGTATCGTGGGAGAGCAGGTAAAGCACACTTTGGACCACTAAGGCGAAGTTTCCCCTTGTGACTGGCAAATCTGGTTTGAAGGTACCATCGGGAAAAGGTTCCAGACCTACAAGTCCCCAGCCAATGACAGTCCTGATCCAGTTTTCGGCCCAGTGTCTGGAAATGTCTGAAATATCGGTTGAATTCGGCTTAAACCCGTCATCTTCTATTTGGACTCTCTGTTCAACTCTCAGTTCAGCCGAAAGGAGAACAGCCAGGTCGGCTCTTGTAATCCGTCGTTTTACACCGACCTGCATCGCTATCTTTGTCTGGGGAGCGGCGTTTAATATCTTCTGTACAGTTTCCAGTTCATAACTGGCTCGGCGAAAAAAAACTCCCCTTCGCTCAGCAGCTCGTTTGTAAGCCTCTGCCGCTTTTGAGAACTGGCAGACAGACTTATAACTCTCTCCTTGATAGAAATGAGCAGCGTCATTTTCCGGCGCCAGCTTGAGTGCCATTTCATAGCTATTCAGTGCTTGTGCCAGCCAGTCAGGATGGTTTCTACACTTAGTGAGAATGCGACCTTCGAGGATATAGGCATCAATGCAGCGGCTGTCCTTTTGTTTTGCCTCTCTGATATGCTGAAAGGCAGATTCACACTCTTCTCGTTTCAGTGCCACCAGGGACATACCCACATACGCCGCTGCAAAATCCTTATCCAAGCTCTGGGCCTTCCTGAATTCTGCCAAGGCTCCATTTAAATCCCCCTCCGCCAATTTTTGCATGCCTTGGGTGTAGTGGATATGAGATAGGGTAGGGGAGGGGAGTTTCCTGTCTGGCCTGAGTGCACAGCCGGAAAGCATCAAGAGAAGTGAGACAAAGACAATAGGTAATTTTTTGGAAGACAAAGAGATTGTTCTCCTTTTTAATCGTTATCCAGTACTACTATAACCTTGCCCTGACGGAGGAAGTTGAGGTTGTTTTCGGTGTGGTGGAGAATCATAGCCGCTGCGTTGGAGATAGTGAGGTCAGTTTTTCTTTCCCCGATAACCATCAGGGCTTTGACCACCAAGGGATTCTGACCGATCCGGCTGTCTGTTCTTGCCTGTTGCAGGTCTTTCGAGTATTTTACTATACCCTGAGAGACAGCAGCCCCTCTGTCTATGAAGCCCACGCCGTAGACCTGCTCTCCTTCGTCGCCCATTATTTTTGGGGCTAAAGCAGGCCGGACTCCCAGTCCTTGAGCATCAACAATTAGTCCAGTATATTGTTGACCGCCAAAGGTTGGTAGGGAAAAGAGATATTTGGGAAAGGGTTTGTCGAGTGGCCATGGATGCCCACACAGGGGGCAATGTAAGGTGTCTATTGCAACTGCTTTCCCCCCTCCGGTAGGTGGGAGCAGCAGTTTGGCCAGTTCCCCGGTGAGAGGAAGCTGGATATCTACCTCCACTGAGAGATCAGACATATACCGGATGTCCACTTCTCTGGCCTTCTGGGTCAGCTTTTTTACTCGAGAGGCCAACAGACTGTCAGCGGCTAATGTATCTTGAACTGTCATATTGGAGGTGAGGTATAGGTCCTCTACTGAACCAAGCAGTAACTCTGCCGCTGTTTCTCTGGCTTTTTCTAAGACATACTCCTTTTGAACAGGAGGAGGCAAACTGGTGTCGGGAATACCAATTCCCGTTGCCCCGATCGTATAGTTTTGCCAGTCAACCCAGGTGGGTTTCTCCTCGTTTTGGGAGTGAACAACACCAAAAGCACCAAAAGTCCCGCAGATGAGCAGTAGAAAAAGCCAGTGGGAACCACTAACGAGAAACCAGTTCAGTTTGGCCTTGTCGAAAGTTGTAGATGGACTTCGCATTTTTTTCCCTCCAGCCGGATAAAAGGCGTTATCGAAATCGCGCCTTTCATTTCGTTAGGAATAATGCCAAAGAAAAACCACAGGTGAAAGTGTGGTTTCAAGATCCGTACTCCAAACAGCAAGCTTGGAGCGGGAGACGGGACTCGAACCCGCGACATCGAGCTTGGGAAGCTCGCGTTCCACCACTGAACTACTCCCGCCTTATGAAGATATAAAAGATAAGATATTTCAACCGTCGTGTCAAGAAAAATCACAGTCAAGGAGTTCTAATATCGCTTCTATCAAAGCTACCAGACCACAAGACTCATCAGTTCTTCTGCAAAGATGATTTCGCCTTGGTAGATGCGAGCGATATCTCCTATCCCTTTTTCTCTCGAACCCGGCTCCGTGAGATGGACACCGGTGTGAGTAAGGATTAATTTCTTAACAGCGGATTCCCGCGCCATCCTTGCTGCGTCTAAGGTTCCTGTCTGACCGGGTGCTTCACCATTCTGC